>JACDAY010000166.1 GCA_013695195.1 Blastocatellia bacterium
CTCGCAGTTGCCGCTTCGATAATTGGAGCGGTTTTAGGAAAGAAGAAAGCGCTAACCTTTCGATGAAGTTTCGTTACTTCTTTTTTTGCTAGCTGCGGGAAAAGTGTAATTGCCGACATTGGAAACGTGAGTAGAAAATGTATCTAAGCGAACCGGACAAACAAAAGATCATCGAGATTTGTCGCAAGAACGATGTTTCGTATTGCGCGTTGTTTGGTTCATTTGCGCGCGGCGATGCAACGGAAAAAAGCGATATTGATCTGCTGGTGAAGTTTTCCAAGCCAAAGGGTTATAGCTGGGTTGAAGCGGCTCTGGAAATAGAAGATACATTGGGGAAAGCAGTTGATTTGATTACCGTGAACGGTTTAAGCCCGTTGATTCGAGATTATGTAATGGAGGACCTCTCGGTGCTTTACGATGAAGGACAACAAAGTTTTTCTCCGGCATATTCTTGAACGCATCGGCCGTGTCGAGCTTTATATACGTGACGCCGACTGGGAAAATTTTCAGAGCGATATCAAAACAGTTGATGCGGTCGTGAGAAATATTGAGGTCATCGGCGAAGCGGCGACGGATATGTCGGGAGAGTTCCGGGAGCAAACGAAGCAAATCAAATGGCGGAAAATTATCGATACGCGAAACCGGATCATCCACGGATATGCTTCGGTTGATTTGGAAATAATATGGGATATTTCGCAAAACGATTTGCCGGTTTTGAAGAAGCAAATTGAAGAAATTTTGAAGGATTTAACGTGAAAAGACCGCAAACGTGTGGTAACTTGATGCTCATTTTTTCGGGGTTAACAATTGGCACACTCCCTACCGGTCGTTTCTGCTTGTGTCGATGGAATAAGGTAGAGGCGACGAAGCTTTGAGACTGAATTTGGAAGTGTAGGTTAAAGATATGGAAAACGCACAAATGGAATTGGCGCCCGTTTTTGCGGGATTAGATGTGATGCTGCAGGAACAACTGATTGACCGGCGTCAGAAATTGCAGGTTGCTACATCGCAAAATGGTTATAACACGGATTTTGCTCGGCTGCTCGACGAGGTCGATGCGGCTTTGCTTCGTTTTGAAAACGGCTCGTACGGCATTTGCGAAGTCTGCCATGATCCTGTTGAGCCGGAAAGATTATTGGCCGATCCTTTGGTGAACGTGTGTCTCGGCGATCTTTCGGATAAGCAGCGGCATGCTCTTGAAGACGACTTGCAGCTTGCGGCTGAGATCCAAAATGCATTGCTGCCGAAATCGAAAATCGCTTCGGATTTCTGGAAGGTAGATTTTGTTTATCAGCCGGCCAGTATTGTGAGCGGCGATTACGTTGATGTGATCGCGCACGACGGCGAGGTTTATTTTATTTTGGGCGATGTTTCGGGCAAAGGGTTGGCGGCATCGCTTTTGATGTCGAATCTGCATGCGATGTTTCATTCGCTGATACCGCTCGGGCTTCCTCTGTGTGATCTGCTGTCACGAGCCAACCGGCTATTTTGCGAGAGCACGCGTGCTAATCATTATGCAACACTGATCTGCGGCAAGATGAATGCGAAGGGCGAAGTAGAAATCTGCAATGCCGGGCATTTGCCGCCAATTGTCGTGAAAGACGGCGAAAATTTCCCGATAGAATCGTCCGGTTTGCCGCTGGGAATGTTTTGCGACAGCAACTTTTCCTCGAGTTGCGTTCGGTTGGAACAGGGCGAAACGCTCCTTCTTTTTACCGACGGCGTTACCGAGGCGATCGACCATGCTGGCGCCGAATTCGGAGTGCAGAGGCTGCTCGAATCGATCAACGGTGGTTTTGCGTCCGGGCCAAAGGAATTGCTTGCCAATTCGCTTAGTGCCATCGATGGCTTTCGCGGGAACGCGGCCGCGACCGATGATTTGACGATAATGGCATTGAAATTTGACGGCGTGAAAAATTAATGGAAAAGATTCAACCTCCGGATCAGCCGAGGCCGAAAGGACATTATTCACCCGGCCTTGTTCATAACGGCTTGGTCTATGTGTCCGGCCAACTGCCGATGGATTTGGCGACGCGGAAACCTTTTACGGGTTCGATCGAAGAACAGACCGAGCTTGCGCTGCGAAATGTCGCGGCGGTCTTGCGTGAAGCGGGCAGCGATCTGGATCATGTTATTCAAATGACGATCTATGTTTCGGACATGGAGCTTTGGGAAAAGGTTAATGCGACGTACGCCCGTGTGATGGGTGACCATCGTCCGGCAAGAGCGATGATCCCGGTGAAAGAATTGCACTTCGGGACGCAGATAGAGATACAAGCGATTGCGGCGGTAAAGGGATAAGTGTTCTGAGTTCAAACTTCAGTTTGTTCCTGGCCAAACATGAGACACGCTAAAGCGTGAACTCACAACAAAGAAATGAATCTTCAAATTTTCCAAGTAGATGCGTTTACTTCGAAGCCATTTGGCGGGAATTCGGCGGCTGTGGTTCCGCTCGCGGATTGGCTGCCGGATGAGACAATGTTGAAAATTGCGGCCGAGAACAATCTTTCCGAGACTGCATTTTTTGTGAAGGACGACGATGCGTATCATATTCGCTGGTTTACGCCGGCCGTCGAGGTAAATCTTTGCGGTCATGCGACACTTGCGAGCGCGCACGTGATTTTTAACGAGCTAAAGTTAGAGGATCAATCGATTCGGTTTCATTCGGAGCGAAGCGGACATCTCGGAGTTGAAAAGAACGGCGACAAACTCATTCTGGATTTTCCAAGCTATCCGTTGAATGAAATCGAGCAAAGTGCCGAGCTTGCCGATGCGGTCGGGAAAATCCCGGTAAAAACTTGGGAAACGCAGGGCAATATGGTGTTTCTGCTGATGGAAAGCGAGAGCGATATAAGAGCGCTTGAGCCTGATATGCCGGCTCTTACAAAAATTCCGTTTGAGGAATTCATCGTAACCGCTCCCGGTGACGATTCGGATTTTGTATCACGGATGTTTGCCCCGCGAATCGGCATACCGGAAGATCCCGTTACCGGAGCGATTCATTGCAGCCTGATACCATATTGGGCTGAGCAATTGGGTAAAGACAAGTTATTCGCAAGGCAGATTTCGAAACGCGGCGGTGAACTTTTTTGTGAATTAAGCGGCGACCGCGTAAAGATCGGCGGAAATGCGAAGCTTTATTTGAAAGGTGAGATTTATGTATGAAGAATAGCGGTCTGGTCTTTGCAAATACATGAGGACGCATACGAAAGATACACAAGCGACGACGACCCCGCAATCCGCGTTGGGATTTTTGCGTGAAGGGAATTACCGTTTCGTCAACAATCTGAAAAGCAACCGCAATCTGCTTCAGCAGGTTAATGAAACACTCGACGGGCAATTTCCGTTCGCTGCAATTCTAAGTTGTATTGACAGTCGCACGTCTGCGGAACTGATCTTTGATCAAGGCCTCGGCGAAATTTTCAGCATTCGTATTGCGGGACCGGTAATCAACGAAGATATATTGGGAAGTATGGAATTTGCCTGTAAAATTGCGGGTTCAAAACTTGTCGTCGTGCTTGGACACACAAAATGCGGAGCGATCGGCGGGGCGTGTGACGATGTGCAAATGGGAAATCTTTCTACGCTTCTCAACAAGATTCAGCCGTCGGTTTATTACGAGAGAACAACCACCAAAAACCGGAATTCGGAAA
>JACDAY010000187.1 GCA_013695195.1 Blastocatellia bacterium
GGTATCCGACTATAAACTGTCGACTGTTAACTAATTTCCCGAAAATCTTTTGAAAAGACAAAAAGTTTGCGGCCAAGCACAATTGTAAGAAAATCACCGATTTAATGAATATATCAAACCGATTTCGCACCGTTATCCTTGCTGCGATCTGCATGGTTTATATTCTTGTCCGCTTTTGGGACCTTACAACCTCGTGCCTTTGGTTTGACGAAATTTTCAGCGTTCATGCTGCGGAACAACCCTGGAATTCATTGTTTTGGTTCATCGCTCAGGATCTGATTCACCCGCCGTTTTTTTACATTCTATTAAAAGCCTGGATGACGATCGGCGGAGAAAGCATTTCGTGGCTGCGCTTTTTTCCGGTTCTCTTATCAATTATCGCGCTGGTCCCGTTTCTTTTGCTTTGCCGCGAATTGAAGTTTAAAATTTGGACTACCGCACTTGCCTTGTGTTTTTTTGCAGTCAACGGATCGCTCATTAAATACTCCCAAGAAGTGCGGATGTATAGCCTTTTGCTATGTCTGTCACTATTTTCTCTGTGGCTATTCGCCCGCTTTTTCATTCTCGGCAAGAATTTCTGGCTTCTCACGCTTATAAATATTTTGCTGGTTTATACACATTATTTCGGTTGGCTTGTCGTGCTGTCCGAAGTGGTTGCCATTCTCATATTACAGCGCATAAAAATCCGTCATATCCTATTGATGTCCGCCGTTGCGTTTATCAGCTTTTTGCCTTGGATTGTTGTCGTGATACAAGCCGCGAATATCGGCGCGGACGTGAAACAGAATATTGGATGGATCTCCACGCCTGGTATTTCAAGCATTTTCGAGCTTGCTCTCGACCTCGTCGAGCCTTTTTATTATCAGCAGAGCAACGCCAACCCGACTTCGGTGTTTATTGTTGCTGTCCCGATTTTACTCTTAATATTGGCCGCTAAGATTTTGTTTTATGTAAATTGGAAAAACGTCGAGGATAAAAACCCCTTTTATTTATTGACACTCTTTTCAGCAGTACCGATCATTGCTGCATTTACCGCAAGCTGGATCCTTCCGGTTTCTATCTGGGGCTCGCGGCATTTGATTATCGTCTTCGCACCGGCAATCATTTTGTCGGCTCTGTTTCTTAACGAAATACGATCAAAAACCGTCAGAATCGTTTTGGTTTCGATTCTTTTTACGCTTTTCGGCGCCGCGTTTTTAATTAGGCTCAGGACCGACCCGCCGCAGTATATATGGTGTGCGTGGGAGCGCCTGGCTGCTGATCTTCGCGTTGCGGAAAGTGGAGCGACGGAACCGGCTAGAGTTTACGTATTTGAAGATCTGGTAGCGTATCACTTCTGGTTCGCCCTGCGCGATTCGGACAAATTTCAAGTGAATGTCGTAAAGGGAATCGAAGGCCTAACCGAAGACGCCGCCTATTTTCTGCCGCGAGGTTTTGAGACAGTCAAGACAACCGACGAAAATAATATTAACGGCGAACGATTCTGGATTGCATTTCGGGCAGAAAAATGGGAGTTGACGTCACCGCCATTGTCGAATCTTTTAACAAAAGGTTATAAAGTTGGCGAACCTAGAGTAATCGAGGCAGGAAATCAAAAAGCTTCTATAGCGGAAGTTTCGAAACCGGGACATTAACGTGGCACAGATGAGATTTGACGAAGTATATATGACTCAATTATTATCTTTTGTCTTATCCATTGCGATCTGCACAGCCGACTTTGGCTCGCCGCGCATTTTCTTTTCGAACTCCTCTCGAAAATCTTCCAACAATGGCAGGTCTAACAAATCCTTTTCACGTCCGGAGGCTTTTTTGCTTGAGATTATGTCGCGGATGTTTGCAATCGGAAACCCGTCGAGCATCACCATTCGTTTTTTTGCTTCGTCATAACTTTCGATTCCATCAGGAGCGAACACCAGGTCGAGATCGAACGGTCCGTTTTTAAGTTGGACAAAATCAACGCCGTTGATAATGTTCGTACTTATCTCATCCGTGATTTCGAAATCTAATTCGCGCAGTGCTTGCACGATGCGTTCGCCGTTTTTACTGTCTTTCTTCGGAAATAGGTCAACATCCTGAGTTGTAGAAGGATATCCCAGCAAAATTGCGCCGCTTTTGCCAATAAACATGAATTCGACCTCATGTCTGGAAAAAGCCTGAGCAACTTCGACGGCCTGTTGGAGCTGAAAATAACCTCGTTCAGGTGGCATCATTCTTTTTGACGATCTTGTAGCCTAAATATCTCGGCAAGTTCTTATCCGCCCATTCTCTATATTCGCGCATTGTCTTAAATACACGGTAAGGAGCGTCGTCCAGTACTGGTTTGTACTGTCGAAAAAAGCCGTATTTGAGGCGCTGTTCGAG
>JACDAY010000202.1 GCA_013695195.1 Blastocatellia bacterium
TGAAAGTGATTTCGAATCTTTACGACTTTCGGATTTACGCCGTTGATTTTCGGCCAGCACGCGAAAATAATCCTTTAACTCTTTCTCCGAGCCAAAGGCCCGCATCTTTTTGCGCGGCTTAGCTTCCTCTTTTATTTTGGAAACTGTATTGGCGGCAATGGTGAAAGGGCCGAACTTGTTGTTTGAGAAAACAAAAAAGCTAATGGCGATGAGCAGAAAGACGACAGTCGATAAAATCGATTTTTTCATAATTTTCCTCCGAATACGACTCAATTACAAATTTTATTTTGATCTGAATAAGCATGTCTAATTTGTTGAACGCATAAGGCTGGGAAATCTTGCACGCAATTTTGAAAATAGTGATGCAGTTTACAATTTGCGAGGATTGAAGCCTTCGAAGCGTGGCGGAATAACAAAAGCTACTCCACGGAGCTTGCGCCCTTGACTCGCTTACATGACAGGCGTATAAGTACTCTCATCTTCCAGAACAAACAGGGACTCTCAAGCATCGAGCGGCGGCTGCCATCGGATGCGGCAGCAGGCGCGTTTTGCTCACGTCAAGCATCTTTTTTGAGAAGAGGAAAATTGTATGCGTAAAATGTTTTTTGTACTGTCGATGCTGGTTACCGCATCATTCATCTTTACCGCCTGCGAACCGGCGGCAAACACAACCACAGCAAACAGGCCCGCCAATATGGCTAACAATGCCATGACAACGGCACCGGTAAATACAGCGGTAATCGAGACCGATATTAAGAAGATGATCACTGACGTCTATACGGCATTGGCTAAAAACGACGCAGATACACTCGACAGGTTGTATGGTGATAGCTATACGCTGGTCGATCTCGACGGCTCGGTCAAGACCAAGGCTGAGCGGCTTGCCGAGCTCAGGTCGGGCGACGTGAAATTCGAGTCGATCTCCGCCGACGAAATAAGTGTGCGAGTAAACCCGGAAGGCACCGGCGCCGTTTCCATTGCACGTGCAACCACGAAGGCCACGAACAAAGGAGTGGCGACGGGTGGACAGGTCCGCGTAACTACTGTCTGGAGCAAAACTAAAGATGGCTGGAAATCTGTCAACGCGCAGGCCACACGGATCACCGGCCCTGCGACAAGCTCTGTGGCGTCGAACACTGCTAACGCAAACAAAACCGTAATGACGAACACTGCGGCAAACACGAATCGGTAATTTTTCTATTTGAACGGGCGCAAGAAACTCAATTCTTCCCCAATTTTGTTTCGCCCGAACCAATTCCGGGCGATCCGACCAAAACACCTGGAGAAGTTTTTATGACAAGCTAATTTTTGTTTTTCTGATTATCTGTGCAGCTTCATTGGCAGGTTCGCACAATGCAGCGATGAGCCTTCTGTGCCGGAATAAAGGCTCAGCAGCCGGAAGCCGCTTCGCATTTGCAAGCGCCACTTGGGCGGTCGTTGAGGAGTGGCTGGCGAAGAAACCTGATCTGCGTCTGGCGACCGTCGCGGACTGTTTAAATAAAGATGGGCTCGCGGCCACGCGGCAAAAAGTATGTCGTCGTGGATTGCCTTGAAGAGTGAAGCGGCGAAAAGGGACACACAAGCGTATCGTCAATAAGTGTTGAAACTATAGTCGATAATATTTACTGTCGTGACAGGCTTTCCATCTTTCCAGGCCGGCTCGAATTTCAACGAATTAGCAGCCTTGACAGAACTTTCGGTTAAACCGTCAGGCAGCTCGACGAAAGGAACCACAAAGCCGATTTTTCCGTCGCCGCGCATTTCAACAGCGATGCTTACGGTTCCGGACGTTCCTTTGCTCCGCGCCTTTGAAGAATAAATCGCCTGGGGCCTGTTTATGATTTTCAGCTTCTTTTCATAAACCGCCGATATACTTCCTTTATAAATCGTTTTGTGATTACCAAAAGCGGCTTTGGCCTCGTCGAGTTTTCCAAGCTTCACAAGTACCGCCCCAAGATAGATCCAAGCTGGACGGTCACGCTTTTCTTCCACTACCCTTGCTTGTAATATCGGAAGCGCTTTTTCGTATTCACCGCTTCGAAAAAGTTCTATCCCTTGTTCGCGATCCGATTGTGAATAGGCGTTATTTCCTAAGACCGTCAAAGTTATAATCAAAATAGTGAGTTTTAAGATTTTCATAGCCATCCAACCTTGAACACTTGTAGTCATATGCGATTTGATCTACATTCCCGCGCCGTGGCATTTTTTATACTTCTTGCCGGAGCCGCAGTAGCATGGCTCGTTTGGTTTGACCTTTGGCTGGTCGCGGACGAATGGCGTATGTTTAATCGCATCT
>JACDAY010000203.1 GCA_013695195.1 Blastocatellia bacterium
GGGTTGCGCAGCCGCTCGTGGTGTTCAAATAATACAAATGCGATTCCCAACAATCCCAACGCTAGTGCCGCGACACCCAGGAAAATCAATGGCAGGCGAATGAAAAACGGAAAGCTGTCCAACCCGAAATACGTAAACCACATTCGAAACGAATTAATAAAGCAGTTCCATAAGTATTTCAGCGGCTCTGCCTTTATATTATCAACTCCATGCCTGAGCATCTCTTGATCAATAACACTCTGTTTTTTGGTTGTGTCGCATGTAGCAACCGAGATTAAAACTTTAGGGTCATCGTCTGGGCAACATTCTCTCAGCTTGTTTGAGATTTCGTCCACTTGGCCGGCAAGACCCGAATTTTGAGCTTCTTCGTTTATATTACCTTTTCCAAATGATATTATCGTTCGAGTGGATGTTCGGCTTTCCCACGAGCTTACAAAAACAGACACACCTAGGCCGGTTACGACCGCAGTGGGTGTGATTTTCCCAAACACGTAGTAATTTCTTATTGTCCACGGCACAAACAGAATCGCGATCGTAATAGGTATGAAAAGATAGTTCAGCCTCCGTTCTCTCAAGAAAACAATGCAGAAAAAGGCAATCAAGCACCCGAGCAAGATCATGTTGGGGCGAACATAGGAGGCAGCCGAAAACATGATACCGGAAAGAACCAACGCGGGTCTTTTCGAACTCTTCAGCGCGCAGATCCCAGCCGTAGTAAAGAAAAGACAAAGAATCTCAGGAGAAATAAGGGCAGAAGCATTCGCTAAAAATGGGTAGATTACCGAGAACATCAAAAAGGCATATGCCGTCGAAATTCCAAATATATCGATCGCGATTCTATAGGTCAGGAATACGGATGCTGCAAGTAGTAAAGATTGAACCAACAAGATTGACAGATGCGAATCGCCGAATAGAACAAACAGAATAGCAATGAAGCCAGGATAACCGGGCAGCCTTGACGGTTCTACAAGATATCCGAAGCTGCAGAATCTACCAAATCCCGATCCGTTCAGTATCGAGTTAGCGAGATCGATGTGTCCCAGTGAATCATCCGTTAACCACGGCCGGCTGAGGTAGATAAATACGACCGACAAAAAAAGATTGAGCAACACTGCGAGCCAAATAATCTTGACATTAGGTTTCATAGAATTTGCGGATTATCCGACACTGATTGTTTTGCGCCGGTTGGCCGGGGATCGCTTAAGTGTTTCATCTTGCTTTTTTCTTGCCGAAGAATCCAGCCAACGGCGACGAAATACTAAAGTAGAACTCTGGAAGAGTAATCGCCTGGCGAAAATGCTTCCGCCACCCTTATTTACAAACCCAACGATACCACATACAAGTTATTTCCTATCACCCGTTAATCGCAATCATGTAGTTTTATAAACGCGCAGACTATTTTGTTTCCTGGTAAGCTTTTGTCCTATTATTTGCAAACCTTGTTTGCGGTGCGTAATGCCGAGAGCTACCAGCATAAAGAACATCGGCATGATCGTCTGTTTATGCCGCCACGCCAGCCCGATATTCGCAAGGCCCCAAATATGCATCCCGGCGTACAAGACGCAAAACACGAGTATCGGCGCTATTTCAAAGAGTTTGTCTTTAAAGAAAATCTTCAATGCCGGAAACCCGATGATCAAAATAATAATAATCGCCAGATTTTCGACAACCGCGAAGCTGTTTCTTGGAGTCCCACTAAAAAACTCCCAGGGAAATGGAGCAAAAAGGAAATAAAGTGTTGCGACCGGTATGGCGACCGACGACCCTTCAAATTCCGCATAAATCCCGGTTCCTGAGCCAGTGGATTCAGCAACATCCGTTCGCCAGCTGTCAATTACCTCGTTTTGCCGTTCAAGCCGTTCGAAATCGCGATTGATTACGCCGCCCGCATTTAACACAATCATCACCGACCCAACGACGATAACTCCCAGTACGGCGTTTCTTATCAAGTTTCGCCTTCCGGTGATAATAATTCTAAAAAGGAAAGCGGCGGCGACAATATAAAGAGCATAGAAACGTGTAACATACAACGCAAGCAAAGCCGGGATTGCAAGCAGTCCATCACTGACACTCAATCCCTTAGGGTTCCGGACTGCTAAATAAAGGACGGTCCATTCAAAAAGAATGACAAGCATTTCCTTCAATGTTCCGGCCGACAGAAGAAGGAAAGATGCCCAAAAGGCGGCCAAAATTGCTGATATTCTGGCCGTTTGCGACCCGAATATCCGGCGCGACATTCTGTAGATCACGATCACCAGCAATGATCCCGCAAAGCTGTTTATAACCGAAACGATCATTCGGCTCGGCCCGCCGGCGATAAACATTGGAATGCCCCAGATAACTGATTGGCCAATGTTTGTTTTTTCAAAAATGACCCGTGAAAGGTCGGAAATGAACCCATCGAAACCATTCCTGTACCAGTTTTCGGCCACCCGCCAGCCAGAGATATATTCGGACGCGTCTTCATCGCCGAAAACGCCACTCAAACCCCAGCCGTAAAGCGCAAGTCCCGCCCATATTCGAATGGAAAACGCCAGCAGAAAAATGTTGACCTGGAATTCGGCGTCTTCTAAATTCGCATCCTTTCCGATAAAATATGCCGCTGCTCCGCCCAGGATCAACGTCAACGGAATCGCCAAAAACTCATCCGGCTTATCTGCAAAGAAAAACAAGCTCTGGACAAGCAACGCGAAGAACGTAAACAAAAATACTAGTTTGCCTGACCTTATCATCTAAAATTCCTCGACAATTCGCGGAACGCTCCTCTTTACGCTGGCTCAATATCGGACAAACCTAAGCCGGTTTTTCCGTCGCAATGTCTCTGCCGCAGACCCCGAAGCCACGTCGGCTATCGTTGCAGGGCCAGACTTCGTTTATTCCCTCGGATCTGAACCATTTCGAAACTTGGCCAAAATCATGATAGTGCGCGTACGGCGCGCCGAAAATATCGTGTACAGCGATAGTAGCCTCACGTCGGTTTAGCGTCGTATATTGCCTGATGCCGAGCTTATTCACCGCCCAGCAAAAGCCAATAAACGGAACTGAGGCGAAATCCGCGATCCGTGCAAAGATCGCCGGATCGATCCTTGTTGTGACGGCGCGCATAGAGTTCACAATCGGTGTAACGATTTTCTCATATTTATACAGCCAAACGTAAAACGTTCCTCCGCTCTTTAGCAGCGGACGCAATGCGCGAAAGGTTTTCTCGGTGTTCGGCGTGTGGTGCAAAACGCCGGCCGAATGAATAATGTCGAACGAATTCGCAGCGAGCGGTGGATTTTGAAGGTCGGCCTGAACAAAATGGACCATTTCCGGCTTGGCTTTGGAGTAAACATCTCGAAATGCATAACCTTTTTCCAAACCGGTGCTTAGATCGAGCGCGACTACCTCCAATCCGAACTCGGTATAAGCTACCGACTGACTTCCGTTGCCGCAACCAGCATCGAGCATCACTTTTCCGGGAAGTTCATCCCTGGGAATGCGGATCGGACCGAGAAAAAACCCTTCGATCCTGTTACTTAATTCCATCCCCCAAGTCTTGTCCCCAATATCGTGGTTGTCCCATTCATTACTGAAGTTCGCTTTGGTTCGAATATCATAGGGCCGAGTATTTGTGCTC
>JACDAY010000209.1 GCA_013695195.1 Blastocatellia bacterium
GGATCCGAGGTGAGCAGTCAAGATGGTTGTGATGAGCAAAACGTCACAGCCGACACGGCCGGTGTGACTTTCACGTGTTCTGCTACGAGCGGAGGCGGCACCACCTCTGAAATCGTAACTGTTAAACGTGATTCCGCCGTACCGGCCATCAGTCTTGTTTCGCGGACACCCGCAAACTCGAACGGCTGGAATAATGGCAGTGTGGAAGTCCAATGGGGTTGTAGTGATGCTTTGTCGGGCGTGATGAGCTCGGGTGTAAGCCAGATCGTCGCGACCGAAGGGCAGAATCAAAATTCTATCGGGACCTGCGAGGATAATGCCGGACACACGGCCTCAGATACACAGTCGGGCATCAAAATCGATAAGACCGCTCCAAACATAAGTTTTGTTTCTCGTACCGCCGCGAACGCGAACGGTTGGAACAAGACGGATGTTGCCGTTTTATGGAATTGCAGCGACGGTCTATCGGGGGCCGTCAATCCGACAGCCAATAAAACCCTAAGTGCAAACGGCCAAAACCAAAGCGCGGCCGGTGTCTGCGAAGACAAAGCCGGGAACACCGCATCGGACACACAAAACGGCATAAACATTGACAAAACTGCACCAACTTTGACCCCCGCGGTTTCGCCGAACCCGGTACTACTCGGAGGCACCGCTGCCGCTACCTCCGGCGCTGCCGATCCGTTGTCGGGACTCGCATCCGAAAGCTGCGCCGCTCCCGATATGTCCACGGTCGGCGCTAAAACGGTAAATTGTACGGCGACCGACAAAGCCGGAAATACCGTGAGTGCGGACGCAAGTTACAGCGTCATCTATAACTTCGCTGGTTTCTTCCAGCCGGTGGACAATCTTCCGGTACTCAATATCGCAAATGCCGGAAGTTCGATCCCGATCAAATTCAGTTTGAATGGCAACCAGGGTTTGAGCATCTTCACTCCCGGCTATCCGGCTTCGGTAACCACTTCGTGCAATAACTCGACGGCGGCAGACCCTATCGACGAAACGGTCAACGCCGGCGGAAGCAGTCTTACGTATGACGCGGCGACCGACCGCTACCACTATGTATGGAAGACCGAAAAAAGCTGGAAGGGAACCTGCCGGCTGCTTGTCGTGAAACTGAAGGACGGCAATACTTATATTGCCAATTTCAAATTCAAGTGAGTTGCCGGGCAAGGGCTAACGCGGGAATTTGAAGAGACGGGGAACGGAGATGGGTATTATGCCCGTACCGCTTCCCGTCTTCGCTTTAACAAAAAAAGTACGGACAGCGCGGCCAATCCGCCGAGTCCGTCTAATATTACATCTTGGATAGAACCGGTGCGGGATGAAATAAAGCTCTGGTTTAATTCATCTACGCCGGAGACCAAAAACACGATCATCATCGAAATCAGGTACCGGTATTTGAAAAGTGTTTGAAGGTGAGAACGTGTTAAAGCCCGCAGCACAAGCAATGCAAGCACCGCGTATTCGGCAAGATGAGCGGATTTGCGAATGTATCCGTGATACAGAAGAAGCGTTTCCGGCGCGGCGGACGGGAAAAGGAATTCAAGGACGGGGCGGATGAATCGGGAGGTTTCGCCCATCGAAGCCTGGCCGCTCGACAACAGCATGATCACGCCGACCCATAAAATAAGAGGCCCGTAACGCATTACACGTCCGCGCCATTTATTCGATGATTTCAGCAAAGTCATTTGGTCGACAATTGTTAACGGTTCAGATAAACAAAATGACCTGCCGATAACTGCATTGGCATGACCTATGCTGTCGCCGCTCCGGAAACGACTTCAATAATTTCCTTTGTGATGGCAGCCTGGCGGATGCGATTCATGTTAAGCGTGAGAGTATCGATCAGCTCGCCGGCGTTTTTGGACGCCGAGTCCATTGCCGTCATCCGCGAGCCCTGTTCGGATGCGACCGATTCAAGCATTGATTTATAAAGCTGCGTTTCCACCTGCTTCGGAAGCAGTTTGCCGAATATTTCCGCGGCAGGCTGCTCGTAAATATACTCGGCCTGTGACGTCGCGGCCTCATTTTCGTCGGTATTCTCGATACGCGGAATCGGCAGAATCTGTTCAATTACCGGTTTTTGCGAAAGCACGGTCTTGAATTCGGTGTAGACCAGGAAAACCTTGTCAATCGTAGTATCTTCAGAAAACGTTTTAATAATTTTACGGGCGATCTCGATTGCATCCGCATGATTTGCGGAGCCGCCTCCAGTCAGCCCGATGTATTCATCAGTGAAGGTAACCTGGCGACGTTTGAAAAAATCCCTGCCTTTGCGGCCAACCGGGATCATTTCGGTTGACTTTGCGGAATTATCCTTTAGAAAAGCCTGTGTCGCCTTGATAATATTTGCATTAAACGCCCCGGCCAAGCCTTTGTCGCCACTGACAAGAACGATTAGGTATTTCTCGTCGCCGCGTTCGTCGAGCAAAGGGTGCGAGAATTCGTCCGCGACCTTCGCACTCAAACCGCCGAGTACTTCGGACATTTTCTGCGCAAACGGGCGGGCGGCAACCACGCGATCCTGAGCGCGTTTCAACTTCGCAGCCGCGACCATTTTCATGGCCTTTGTGATCTGCTGCGTGTTTTTCACCGACTTGATCCGACGGCGCATATCCAAAAGACTTGCCATGATTTACTTAACCAGATTATGAGCGTAATTAGGACTCTCCGGGTTCACCGTGATGGTTCGTCTTAATGGGTTAATTACAAGATCCATGTCCTCCATTGGAATAGCCCCAAAAAGTACCTGATCGCCCAAAACCAGAGCTCCTACGAAACTAGATCGATTGCCAAAACGAACTTGAATGGGTCCGACATATGAAACCTTTAGCCGACTTCCGTCGGCCACAGTTATTTCTCGCTTCTCTACTTCTTCCAAAGCGAGTTGGACTTTAATATGTTCCGGGATGCATAGACTAATGGCACCTGTATCGACCAAGGCATTCACCATGATCGGTTCAAGCTCAGGCTGTCTCGGATTACTCAATGCAATGTCTGCAAACACATGTCCCATAGTTATGCTGCGGCGGCGCCGGCCGTCTCCCAGCGTGTCGCTTTGAAATCTTCGACGGCTTCCTTCATTGACGCCTTCAGGGAATCATCGATCGTTTTCTTTTCGCGCATTGTCGAGAGAACCGCAGGGTGCGATTTTTCCATAAATCCGGTGAGTTCTTCTTCAAAGCGTTTCAGGTCTTCGACGGCGATATCGTCCGCCAACCCGTTGGTTACAGTCCAGATGATCAGCACCTGTTTTTCGACTTCCATCGGCTGATACTGTCCTTGTTTCAGGATCTCCGTCAGCCGTTTGCCGCGCTCAAGTTGGTCCTGTGTCGATTTATCGAGATCCGAGCCGAACTGCGCGAAAGCCGCAAGCTCGCGGAATTGAGCTAGATCTATACGCAAGGTTCCGGCAACCTGTTTCATTGCCTTGATCTGTGCCGCGCCGCCGACACGGGAAACAGAGTTTCCGACGTTTATAGCGGGACGAACACCGGAGTTAAACAGGTCGCTTTCCAAAAATATCTGGCCGTCGGTGATAGAGATCACGTTCGTCGGAATGTAAGCCGAAATATCGCCGGCCTGCGTCTCGATGATCGGCAGCGAGGTCAGCGATCCGCCGCCGCGTGCGTCCGACATCTTTGCGGCACGTTCGAGCAAGCGTGAGTGAAGATAAAAAACGTCTCCGGGATAAGCTTCGCGGCCCGGCGGGCGCCGCAGAAGCAGCGAGATTTCCCGATAAGCGGCGGCCTGCTTTGAAAGATCGTCGTAAATTGTCAAAGCATGTCGGCCGTTATCGCGGAAGTATTCGCCGATTGCGACGCCCGTGTACGGCGCGAGATACTGCATAGCCGCCGGATCCGAAGCCGAAGCATTAACTATAATTGTATAATCCATCGCGCCGTTTTCTTCGAGTTTCTGGCGAACTTGGGCAACCGTCGAAGCCTTCTGCCCGATAGCGACATAAATGCAAATTACGTCTTTGCCCTTCTGGTTGATGATCGTATCGATGGCGACGGCGGTTTTGCCGGTTTGCCTGTCGCCGATGATAAGCTCGCGCTGTCCCCGGCCTATCGGAACCATCGCGTCAATTGCTTTCAGTCCGGTCTGAAGCGGCTCTTTTACAGGCTGTCGGTCGATAATTCCGGGAGCGATTCTTTCGATCGGATTAGTCGTATCCGTAATTATCTCGCCCTTGCCGTCGATCGGATTTCCGAGAGCATCGACAACCCGGCCAATCAGCGCGTCACCGACTGGAACGCTCATGATCCGGCGTGTGCGTTTTACTTCGTCGCCTTCCTTGATCTTTTGAAAATCACCAAACAATACTGTTCCGACCTTATCTTCCTCAAGGTTCAAGGCAAGGCCGCGAACATCATGCGGAAATTCGAGCAGCTCGCCCGCCATTACCTTTTCGAGTCCGTGAATCTCGGCAATACCGTCGCCTACCTTGATCACCGTTCCGACTTCGTCAACCGTCATGCTCGTATCGAAATTCTCGATCTGAGCACGAATAATTTCATTTATTTCACTGGCTTTAATTGCTTCCATATTTTTGTCAATTATCACTAACCAGTTGTCAGCAGGAAAATGACAACCACACTATCCGTTAATCAATTGTTCTCTAAGATTTTCTAATTGTGTCTTTACGGAGCCGTCATACACGGTCGAACCGATTCGTGTAACCACACCGCCGATAATTCTACTGTCGATATTAAAATTTGGTTTTACCTGCTTTCCGGTCAATTTTTCAAGATTTGTTTTAAGCTCGGCCTTTTCTGCTTCCGCAAGTTCGCGGGCGGACGTTATTTGAGCAAGTACTACACCGCTTCGTTCTTCCAGTACTGCTGCAAAACGCTCATTAATTGCGCCGAGATCAGTCAATCGGCTGTTTCTCAAAAGTATGCGTAGAAAATTGGAAGTTGTTTTTGTGGGCCGGGTTTTTTCCAGCAGTCCATGCAAAACTTTTTCTTTGTTTAGCTGTGCGATTGACGGATCGCGAAAGGCAGACTGCAAACCGCCGTTCTCGCTGATCAAAAGCTCCCAGGTTTTCAATTCAGTTTTAACCGTTTCCGTTTCGCGGGATTCTGACACGACATCGGCAAGGGCTATGGCGTACCGGCGGGCTACCGTTTCAATACTCATTTTTAGTTCAAACCTCCGATTGCCTGGATACCGGATTTAATCAGCCTCGCATCTTTCTCGGCATCGATTTGCGATCGGAGTTTCTCTTCGGCGAGTCGAATGCTTTCCTCGGCAGAAAATCGCCGAAGCTCGGCTTTTGTTTGCTGGGTAAGCCTTGAAATCTCGCCACTTGTTTGCTCCCGTATTTTGTTCACGTCAAATTCTGTCTGGCCGGCGAGACGCATTTGTTCGGCATCAGCTTCATCTTTGGCTTTCTGCATAATAGCGGTTTTCTCTGTGTACAGCGCCGCGAGTTTTGCTTCGGTCGATGTAAGCTGCGCGAGTGCGGCCTGCTTTTCCTCTTCGGCCTTAATGAGCTCGGCACGAATTGTCCCGCGTTTCGCTTTGAAAGCCTCCGTCAGAGGCTTTT
>JACDAY010000236.1 GCA_013695195.1 Blastocatellia bacterium
CGTATTACAAAACCGCCGTTCGTGCTGTTAAGTCGGTACCAGGTGCTGGTGCTCGGCCTGAAGACGGCATAATCCGCTTTTCCGTCGCCATCATAATCGGCCGGCATCGGCAAATCCTCGATTATACCGAAAGGTTGTGCAGTGAAGGCTCCGGTCGCAGGATAAAATACGTACCATGTACCCGTAGAAGGACGAAATACCACATATTCCGATTTTCCGTCACCGTCGAAGTCAGCGACTAACGGCTTATCGCCTTCCTGTCCCCAACCGGCGTATATCGGTATGCTGGAGGAGCTCGGGATAATGTACCATGTACCGTTTGACGGCCTCCAGATAACCAGATCGGCTTTGCCGTCGCCTTCGTAATCGCCGGAAAAAGCTTTGTCGCCTTCTACACCCCATTGACGCACCCGATAGCCGAGCGTGCTGTTGTTGACATACCAATGCCCATTCGATGGCCGCCAGACTGCAAGGTCGGTCTTTCCGTCCGCATCATAGTCGGCAGCAACAGGAACATCACCGTTTTCGCCAAATTGAATTATCAGAAAGCCGGCCGAACTTCGATAAAGATACCAAAACCCGTTCGAAGGGCGCCACACAGCAATATCGGATTTCCCGTCGCCGTCATAATCACCCGTAACCAGCTCGTCGCCTGCGGCGCCCCAATTGAATGTGCTCGAGGCTCCGTTTGAGCTGGATTCGATCTTCCATTGTCCGGTAGAGGGCGTGAACAAAGAAAAATCGGTTTTCCGGTCGCCGTCAAAATCGGAAACCCTGTTTTTGAGCGGTAAAGCAACTTCGCGGGCGTCCAGGATTAAAAGGCCGCTTGCAAGATCGCCGGCAAGGACTTTTTCAGGGCCGAGAAACGGAAATACGGCCCAGTTACCGTTGTAGGTAGTCGGAAGAGAATTTTGCCGAAAGTCGCTTCCGCACATCATATCCCACGACCTGGCCTCTGAAACCGCCTGCTTTTCCTGCTCGGTCGGGGCAAATTCAGCCTGGAACGTATCGTATTGTCCAACCCTCCTGGGCGCGGACGGAGTGGAAATATCGAAAACCTGAACACCCGCCTGATACCATGAAACATAAAGATAATTCCCCGCTACGGCCGGATTATGCGGCGTAACGGCATTCAATCCAAGATCGCTCATCTTGATACTGTTTACAAGGAGCGGCTGAGCAGGATTGGATATATTATAAACCCGCACGTCGCCTGTACCGGTTTGCGTCTCCCGGCAGCTGTACAAATAATTTCCGTCCTCGCTTGACCAACTGCTGTGCATGTTATTGCCGGCAGTGACGTTGCTGGATTGATCCTCGATAAAACCTAAAAGAGTCGGCGGCACTAAATCTATACTGGAAATGTTGTAAATTTCCGTCCGCGCTCTATCCGTCGCTCTTCCCCAACCGGAGGTAAACATCCGATTACCGCGAATATGTATAGCATGAACCCAAAGAGTTTCTGTCGGAATAATATCGCGGACAAAAATCGGCGAGGCAGGGTTGGTTACATTTATGACTTTCAAGATCTTATTACTGAAGCCGTTGAAATTCTCTATAAGAAAATCCGCTCCGTTCTGGCGGAAGACAACCATCTCGTGAATAGCATTAAAGCCGCCGTTTGCAGTGGTAACCGTTCCCAAAAGCACCGGTGCATAAGGGTTCGTGAGATCCACAATGTGAACGCCGGCAGTGCCGCCGCCGCTGCCGAAATATCCGCGATTTCCGATGACGATAGCTTCCAGAAACTGTATGTTTTCTCCCGGATTGTACCAATTGGCAAGCACAGGAGCGTCAGGATTTGTGATGTCGTAAATAAATACTCCGCGACAAACAAAACTGCCCTGAACTGCGATATTCCCGTCGGCATAAATGTCCGCGAATTTAAGACTCGAAGTATTGTTACAGTCCGGCGTGATCTGCGACCGCAGGCGGAGTTTTTGAGCCTCTAGTTGTACGACAGAAAATCCGGCGGTTATTATCAAAAATGCTGCAAATAAAATGAAACGCTTCATGTTTTCTTTATAGAGAAAATCGTCTTTTTAAAAATATAGAAAATCGTCAATTTAAAAACCAAATCAAACACACAAACCGATTTGATGCATTTGTAATGCATTTATATGTTTTCTTTTTAATTATTATACAATAAGAAACTGCGGTTCGCTCCAGATTCTCGAAACGACGTGAATTATGAGGCTTCACGTTGGGCGGCTTCGCGCATAACGAGGTCGAATGTGCCGGGACCGACTTTACGAAATCGGCGATTCCTGTTTAGTGAAACTGCGACTGAGATAGTGGGGTTATTTCCTTTGAATTCCATGCCGCCAGCTACCAGTAAATTATACAATTCATTTACATGCAAAGGCATCGCCGATTCACGCAGCAGCAGCGTGCATGCCTGCGTAATCGTCCGGTCCGAGAAACGATGACTTATCGGTTCGATGCTGTTGCTTCTGGCCGGCAGGCCGCGATTTTGATTCAGATACGCGACTGAGCCCGTGTTGCGGAAATTCCCAGTTGAGCCTTTTTGAACGTTCAAACTTTTTGGAGGTGCGGTGCGAACTTCCGGCCGTCTTGGGAAATCGTCCTCGATAGTCATTGACTTTCCGGATTTAACATTTCGGCTCCCGGAACGCATCGTCATCATAAGCGAATCTATCGCGGACGCCGTTTGGTCGGCGCTGTTTTCATGCGCTTCGATTTCTTCCCGCAGGAGTTGAACTTCCGTTTCGGCCTCGCGCAGCCTAGACATAAGGCGCTTCTGCGCATCACGTGTCTGACGTAAAATCGTTTCAAGTGTTGCTATAAGGTTTGGGTCTAACATGCTGGCAGAATTGGTTTTATGTTTTAGGAGAAATGTTCGGTCCGTGGGCTGTGAAAATCTTGCCCTTTCAATTGTTCCTTTCAATCACAAAATTTGGAATCTCGTCCAATCCAAAACAATACTCTGTTTTTGGTAAAACTTCAAGATTTTTCCTTGCCTGCTCAACAAAGCCCAAAGCAACGCTGCGAGTTTTTTCAAGCGTATGGATCGCCGTAAGTTTATCCAAAATTCCCGCTCGCGAGCCGTTTAGATATGCGCCGGCCCGCATGATTTCTTCAAGCTCCGCTTTAACATTCGGTTGATCTTTCACCAATAAAATGAGAGGCAGCGTAAGTTTTCCTTCTAATAGATCGGCACCGGCCGCCTTTCCCAATATTTTTTCATCAGAAGTAAAATCGAGCAAGTCGTCGGCAATTTGAAACGCAATTCCGAGGTTCATTCCGTAATCGCGCAGCGCGGCTTGCTGTTCCGCATTCGCTCCGGCCAGGATCGCACCGATCTCGCAGCAGCCGGAAAAAAGATATGCCGTCTTTCGTCGCAGGATGCCGAAATAATCATCCTCGGTTATGTCCGCGTTCCGGATCATTGTGATCTGGATTAACTCACCTTCGGTCATTTGTCTGGTTAAACGCGTCAGAATATCGAGAATTTCGAGTGACCGTTCCGTCAGCGATGTCTCGAAAGCCGACATATACAGCCAGTCGCCCATCAAAACGGCCACCTGATTTCCAAAGCGCGCGTTTACCGAAGCCCTGCTGCGGCGCAGCTTCGCGTTGTCGATAATATCGTCGTGAACAAGCGTCGCCGTATGCAGCATTTCCATCACGGTCGCCAGTCGAATAACCCGTTCAGATGCGCCGTCTCCACCGATAGCATAGTTTGACAGTATCAAAAGCGCGGGCCGCAGGCGCTTTCCACCCGACGATCTCAAATAATCTCCGAGATAATCGATCATTTGAACATTTGAACTCACCTGGCGTTCGAATTCGGCTTCTACTAAAGCCATTTCAAGCTTGATCAATCCAAAGATCTTTTGCATCGCATCATGGCGAAGGAGTTTTTTTTTGATTGGAGCCGATGTATTCATTAAATCATAAACCAACTAATCACAGTTCTCCGAGCACCATTTTCGCCACAAAATCAGGCCAGTTTTTAATTTCTCAGGGTCTTGCCCCTTTATTCTAATCTCAATTCTTGTTAATTTAGACAAAGTTCTTGCAACAGATTCTTGGATTCCCCCGTGGATCGTGGCATTTTCACTTCCCAATTCTAAAACTGCCATTGATGTTGCATATTCTAGAAGAAATGGTACAGCTTTTTTATTATTTACGCGTTCCAGGCTGCGAATTGCATAACTTTGAACATCCTCATTGGGATGTACCAAACACGAAAGAAGCGACCAAACTGCCTTCTTTTTTTCTAAAGTTACAATTGCGTCAAACCATTCCACATTACGGCGTTTGGCGTCAAGTTTAATATATGCTTCCCTAATCTGGGATTTTTTTAACTCCCCATAAATTTTGGAACGGATATGTGCCGGTAATTTGGGAAGCTCAGGGTAATTCGTCCCTGCCCAGGGACGCGTTGTAGCGTCATATATGAGTTTATCGTCGACTGAAGAATTAGAGTGTGATTGAGCAAAAATTAAGGAAATCGAAAAGGTCAAAACTAAAGCAAAAGTAAAACTCACTCTTATCATTTTTCTCCTAAAGCTTTTAATTCGAGCGGTAGTTATCGAAAGTCATGTCAATTCCAAAATCTTTCGCTTTCAATTTCGCTATCACATCCTGCAAGGTATCGCGATCCTTGCCCGAAATTCTTACCGTTTCGCCTTGAATAGACGCCTGCACCTTTAGCTTTGCATCTTTGATAAATTTAACAACCTCTTTTGCCTTTTCGATAGGAATTCCCTGCTGAATCTTGACAAGCTGCCGAACTGTTCCGCCTGCTGCGGGTTCGATCTTTTGATAATCGAGGGCCTTTAGCGAAATGCCGCGTTTAAGGATTTTTCCCTGTAGAATATCGTTCATATTTCGCAATCGGGTATCATCCTCAGCCGACAGCATTAGATCCTTATCCTGAAGCTCCACCTTAGCCTTACTGCCCTTAAAGTCGAATCTCTGCGAAATCTCTTTATTCGTTTGATTCAAAGCGTTTGTAATCTCAGCGTAGTCGGTTTTGGATACGATATCGAAAGAATTTTCTTTTGCCATAAATATATATTAACGCAAAGTCGCTAACTCGCGGAGACGCAAAGTAAAATTTTAAAAAGTACCAGGGCAGATTAGCCCTTAAAAAACAAAAAAGGTTCTAGATTCGCGCGTTAAATTAGAGCGATAGTCCGAAGAACTTTAAAAAGTTATTCGTGGTGTGATTAGCCAAAATTTCTTCTTCGACACCGTAAAAATCAGCCAAAAAAAGAGCTGTATGCACGACAAAACTCGGCTCATTGCGTTTTCCGCGAAGTGGAACGGGAGTGAGAAACGGACAATCGGTTTCGATCAGAAGCTTGTTAAGCGGGACAACTCTTGCAGCATCCCGTAGATTATCGGCCTTCTTAAATGTTACGTTTCCCGCAAAAGAGATCAGAAAACCAAGGTCAATTAAAGATTCAGCCATTTCAGGCGTTCCGCCAAAGCAATGCATAATTCCACCGCGAAATTTTCCTTCTTCACTTTCAGATCGACTTGAGCACTCTTCGGTCAAAATTTCAACCGTCTCATCATTCGCATCGCGACTGTGAATAATTATCGGCAATTCCAAAGCTTTCGCCGTTCGAATTTGGCGACGAAAAACGTCGGTCTGCACATCTTTAGGGCTGTGATCGTAATAAAAGTCCAGCCCGATTTCGCCCCACGCAATGACCTTTTCGGAGGACTTCACCAAATCGATTAAATGATTTTCCGCCTTGTCGTCGTAAAACTTTGCATCATGAGGATGGACACCGAGCGCCGTATAAACGTTTTCGTATTTATTGACGACCGCTACCGCTTTACGAAAATCATCACCGTGCGGATCGCCGGTTCCGATATTCAGCATTGCCGAAACGCCCACGTCTTTTGCTCGCCGAACAACCTCGTCGCGGTCGGCATCGAACTGCTCGCCGTCAATATGGCAGTGGGAATCTATTAGGATCATTCGGTTTCTCGGCCGGCAATCGGCTCGTCCTGGTCACCTTCCTTACTACCGGTAATCCTGATTGTCACGCCTTTCTTGTATGCCTCAGCAAAACGGTTAGGTTTAGCTTTCGAATAGTCTAAATCGTAGTGAGGTAGCAGATCGTCATTTTCGTCCAATTCAATTCCCATACACTTACTTGGACGGAAATTCCTTACGATGTTGGTCTGTGATTCTAATCAACGTGCGCAGAGCCTCATTAACGGATTCTGAGTCTCGAAAAACCCTAGCAACATCCATATCGAGTCGTATCTCATTTTCCTGAAGCATTTTCCGGCCGATTCCGACACGTCTGACTTTGAGGTTCGTCAGATCGTATTCCGGTCTAAGCTCATCATTCATATCTTCCATACTCGTAATCACGCCGTTCCTTTGGGGTTGCCGGCCTTGCACTTATTATTCTAACGCTATCATGCCGTTCCGCGTAAGAAACAATCAATAGCCTTTGAAGATTGGACTCTCCGACAATCACGAATCTTGATTCATTGTCCGAATGGTCCGGGTCAAAGAGCTCAACACTGAAAAGATCGTCGAACAGAGTCTTCGCTTCGTCAAAACTAACTCCGTGCTTCTTAAGGTTAGCATTTGCCTTCTCATCGTCCCATTCAAATTGCATTGTATGTGATCCACTTGAATGCGGTATTCAAACAAAAGAAACTATTTCGCAATCATCAAAGAATTGAAAAACCGGTCACTCTCCTTTCGTCATGCCATTTTAATTTTGTCGCCAATTATATGCCAATTGGTCACATCGCTCTGAATTTCAAATATTTGTGCGCCAATCACGAAAATTCGAATACGTCGATATTGGAAGTCCGAAAGAATCTCAAATTCATGTGCGGTTTTCCCGCCAAATTTTATATCTTTATCGACAACTATCGATGTTTTCGGCAATTTCGCTAAACTCTCTCTAATCGCAGAAAATATTTTGGAGTATTTCTCACTCACCTTCGTTTTGAAAGTCGTAACTCCGATAATCGAGTTTGATCCTTTACGATATACCCGATACCTCCTAATGAACGCTTTATCCAAGACTTGGTCCGATAATGATAGTTTTCCCGGGAAGGTTGCTTTGAAAGAGTTGTCTTCAGCCGTGTATTCAAATACTTCTGACGGATCAGGTTTTGAGAAAATCAATGGCGGCGGTGGCGGAGCAGGTGTTTGAGCAAATACCAAAGCGCTGGAAACAAATAATAATAACGCCAGTAATCGAATAGTTTTCATATTTATTTCAATCTCGCTCCAGCCTTCACATCTTCCAAAAAAGTAGCAATTGCGGGCATTTCTTCTTCGTTCAGCGACGCGGCGCAGATCATGCCTTGCGATTCGAGGCCGCGCATTTTTCGTGGTTTTAGATTGGCGACGACGACGACTTTGCGGCCGATAAGTTTTTCGGGGTCATAGTATTCGGCGAGGCCGGCGAGGATTTGGCGCGGTTTCTCTTCGCCAAGATCGACTTCGAAACGGAGAAGCTTGTCAGCTTTAGGG
>JACDAY010000246.1 GCA_013695195.1 Blastocatellia bacterium
GCCTAAAAGAATCCCCTGGAAAACGGTCGGAAACCTGACCGCATAAGTCATTTTCTCCGGCAGGTCTTCAATAAACCGCCATTTTACAAACCACATCGCCGCCTGCGCGAGAAAAACACCGAAAAGGCTTCCGGCAAATCCCAGCGTCAAAATCTGTAACAGATAAACTATAATAATCCGTTTGCCGCCTGCTCCGAGACATTTCAAAACAGCTACCGATTTTCGTTTCTGTTCGACGAATGCGCGTGCGACATTCCACACGCCAACCCCGCCGAGAACCAGGATGAGCAAGCCGGTTAGCGAAAGATAATTCTCTGTCCGTGTAAATTGTTCGCCAAGGTTTTCCTGTGTTTCGCGGTAGGACTGAATCGTTACCGTTGTTCCTTTAAGAGTTTCCCGAAGCTGCCGGACAAGGTTCGTCGGATTGTCGGATGTGCGGTAAAGTATGCGGCGGCGAACACGGCTGGCAGTTCTCGTTACGCCGGATTCGTCGAAAGCGGTCTTTGCGATAAAAACACGCGCTCCGATTCGAAAGCCGCTCGAGCCTCCGGGCTCCTGATCAAAGCTGGCTCGAATCTCGAATTCATCCTCTCCGATTCGAATTTTATCGCCGATCTTTACCTGAAGATCTTCCAGCAGTATCTTTGCCACCACGGCGCCGTTGTTTTCGAGCAAACTGAAATCAAAAGCTTTTCCGTCCACAAGCTCAAAACTGCCGACAAGCGGAAACGGAGGCTCGATACCTTTAAGCTCGACTAGTTTGACGTTTACATTTGTCGTGTCTGCCGGCCGAGCCATTGACGAGGTGGTAATCGCTTCGTTTCGCGCTTCTACGATGCTGGCCGCGCCTATAACCTCTTCGATCTTCGATATCTCGGTAGGCGTAAAATCACTGGTCGAGCTAATTTCAAGATCTGCGGTCATCAATGCCCGTGCGTCGTTCCCGACAGCCAGAGTGAGGTTTTGAATCAATGAACGCAGCGCAACCACCGAGCCGACTCCCAGCGCGATGCAAAGAAAGAAAAACAAAAGCCGACGCCAGGACGAACGAATCTCGCGCCGGGTAAGATTGAAAATAAATTTCATGAAAAAAGCGGTCTAAGCCGTGCGCTTTGTTCGCGGGCGGCCGCCTTTCTTGCCGTTTTCCGCGCTCGAAATGCGTTTCGCGATGGAACGAGCACTTCCGCCCTTGCGTCCAATTTCCGACAAATGTTCTTTTAGGCTGCTCATCCATTTCGGCGTGCCGAAAATGCCGCGCAAGAAATCTTCAACATAAAACTGCACGTCCAGAGCGTGCCAATGAATCTCAGAGCCGTCATACATTAAATCAAAATCACTTAATTTTTTTTCATCACCCGACTTCAGGCCTTGGACAAGACTAACGGGGACTAAAAGTGTAACGCCGTTTCCCATTTCCAGGAGAATGCGTTGCGTTCTTTTGTCGTATTTTGCGCTCACGGCTTTCCGGAGTCTTTTCAATTCTTCCGCGCCGCGCCGCGTTGCTTCCTGAAATTGCCGCTCAAACTCTTTTTCGCTCATAACGTTGTCTTTCTCGATCTTATCCATAAATTTCTTTCCATTTTCCAATCTTGTTTCCTGCCGAAGCTCGCGGCGATTCAGCCCGCGATTACTACGCACTCTGACCAGCGTTTCAAATTCGATTACCGCTTTACTATTTTGACGTAAAACGTGAACATGCATGGGTTCGTGATCGCGGGTGTAAATCATTAATTTGTAACCTTCATTATTCAGGACAGTCGGCATATTATAACCTAAGCTGTTTGGGTTTTCAAGAAAAATGCAACATCTCGAATTTAAACAATGCAACTCAGTTATCAACGTCGCTGACAACCTGCCCGTCTTTTAAAACGATTTGACGCTGTGCCTGCCCGGCAAGCGCCGCATCGTGTGTTACTAGAACGAGGGTTACTTGATTTTGTTTGTGCAGATCGGTCATCAACTCAAAAATATGCTGCCCGTTTTTTGAGTCGAGATTTCCCGTGGGTTCATCGGCAAGCAGAATTTTCGGCTGGTTGGCAAATGCGCGCGCTATCGCGACGCGCTGCTGTTCTCCGCCGGACAATTCTGAAGGATAATGATGGCCGCGATCCGTAAGATCTACATCTTTTAGCAAGAGATTTGCCCTCTCCTTTGCATCCCGCAAGCCGCGTATTTCCATTGGTATAAGAATATTCTCGAACGCGGTGAGGCTCGGTATCAGGTGAAAGGACTGAAAAACGAAGCCGATCTTCCTGCTTCTAATATACGCGAGGCCGTCCTCGCTCATTGTTGTTATATCGTCGTTATCAATCGTTATTCTGCCTTCCGTCGGCGCATCGAGTCCCGCGATTAGGCCGAGAAGAGTCGATTTTCCGCTGCCGGAAGCTCCCGTTAAAGCAATAAATTGCCCATCCGGGATTTCAATCGAAACGTTCGCGAGTATCGTCAGATCTTCGTTTCCCGAACGAACTGTTTTCGTTACATTTTCAAGTTGGATCATATCATTAAGGCAGTGTTGAATATCAGGCAAAGCCTGGGTTACAAGCCCCCATTAACGGCCAGGCTTCTGCCTCAATCATAGCTGGCAAAAAAATCCCAAACAAGTTCCAATATTTTTGCATCCAAAATACGCGTATTTACGTAAGAGAATTTGTTTGCATATGTCCTATATTATTCGAGTAACAGCACTTGTAAGTTTCACATTTTTGGCCATTGGTTTTTCCGGGTGCGGTGCGGCGGCTGAAAAGAAGCAAAGCGCTGCGCAGGCTGCAAAGCCGTTGATTACGCCGCAGATCGTTTCAAATAAACCGAAAATCGTCGCATTCGGTGACAGCCTTACAGCGGGATTCGGACTTACCGAACGCGAATCGTATCCGTATCTTTTGCAGCAACGTCTCAATGCCGACGGTTACAACTATGAGGTTGTCAATGCCGGCGTGTCGGGCGAAACGAGCCTCGGTGGGCTTGAGCGTATAGATTGGGTTATAGAGCAGGAAAACGTCAAAATATTAATTCTCGAGCTTGGTGCAAACGACCTGCTTCGCGGGGTGCCGGTTAGGCGTATGAAAGACAACCTCGACAGGATCATCAAAAAGGCCAAAGCCAAAAAAGTAACTGTGCTGCTTTGCGGCATGCTCGCCCCGCCGACAATGGGAAGCGATTATCAGCGCGATTATTCGAACGCTTTTCCCGATCTTGCGGACGAGCACGACATCGCATATCTGCCTTTTTTGCTCGAAGGCGTCGCACTAAAAAAAGAGCTAAACCAAGCCGACGGCATCCATCCGAATCTCCAGGGCACGAAGGTAATGACGGCCAACATTTATAAAGAACTCAAACCTTTAATCGCGCAGTAAGGCAAACCTTATGAACGTTACTCATCTCGAATGTGCTAATTGCCGGAAGAAGCACGACGCGGGCACTCTTCAAAACCTGTGCACGGAATGCGAAAAGCCGCTTTTGGTCCGGTACGATCTCGAAAAAGCCGCCAAATCGTTTGCGAAAGATTCACTATTAAGCCGGAAATCGTCTCTGTGGCGTTATAGGCAAATCTTACCGCTTGAAAACAAAGAGAATAGGGTGTCGTTCGGCGAAGGCTGGACGCCGCTATTGCACGCTGATAAATTGGCAGCGACACTTCCTATAAAAATTAACCTCTTTATAAAAGATGAGGGACAGAACCCGACGCAGAGCTTTAAAGCACGAGGAATGTCGACGGCGGTCTCGATGGCTAAGGAATTCGGCGTGAAAAAGCTTGCCGTGCCGTCGGCCGGAAACGCGGCAGGAGCGATGGCCGCCTATGCCGCGAGAGCAGGGATGGAAGCTCACATTTTTATGCCGGCGGACACGCCCAGGGCTAATATTGTCGAGTGTGAACAAACTGGAGCGTTTGTAACGCTTATCGACGGCCTTATCACCGATTGCGGCAAGATCGTTGCCGAACGCAAGGAAGAGGAAGGTTGGTTTGATGTTTCGACCTTAAAAGAACCGTATCGCGTGGAAGGCAAAAAGACGATGGGCTATGAAT
This sequence comes from Blastocatellia bacterium, assembly GCA_013695195.1. GTDB lineage: Bacteria > Acidobacteriota > Blastocatellia > Pyrinomonadales > Pyrinomonadaceae > OLB17. The sequence continues at coordinate 4,028 of JACDAY010000246.1, forward strand.
TGGCGGAGCAAGTGTCCGGCAAACTTCAGTTTGCTGACTCGTCGAAAGACAAACTGAAGTTTGCCGGACATTTATCACTCCCCGACGTTATACTATATCCCACCGGCGGCGGCACCGGCCTTATCGGAATGTGGAAGGCTTTCGACGAAATGGAACAGATGGGGTGGATCGGTTCTAAAAGGCCGCGAATGGTCTCGGTCCAATCCGAAACATGCGCGCCGATTGTCCGTGCATTTCACGCCGGAGAGCGCTTTGCCGCCGAATTCGAAAACGCCACGACCGTGGCCTCCGGCCTGCGCGTGCCAAAAGCGATCGGCGATTTTCTGATCCTCGAAGCTCTCCGCGAATCGCACGGAACCGCCATCGCCGTAGCCGACGATGAACTAATCCAGGCCGTCGGCGAAATCGGCGCAGCCGAAGGCATATTTTGCGCACCTGAAGGCGCGGCCTGCCTGCCTGCCCTGAGAAAATTGATAGCAAATGATTTTGTAAAGGAGGACGAGAACGTCGTTATCTTTAATACAGGCTCGGGCGTAAAATACCTGGAGGCATTTTCTTAATTGATGCCGTCAAAGTGTATATTGTCGGAGCTGGTCAGAACACTGAGCGGTAGCGACGTGATTCCTGATTTTGTTAAATGAAGAATCCGGTCATTACCATTCCCGGTTTCTGACACAAAGCCGAAACTTATTAGCCCTTGCTTTTATTTTTTGGCCGGATTTTCAATGTCGGCTGAGCTTCACTGTAAACGCGTGCGAAAACGCCCAGCACGATCCACCATTTTTTCTTTCGCAGTTTCCAGATGTGCAGACAGTTGCCGCTTTCGATGCCTTCGTTGCTATTAGCGAACTGGCACGGATTCCAGGTGTAGGCCATATCAGCCGATTGAAACAGAGCTACCCTTTTCGGGAATTCGATCGATACGTATCGCTTCATTTCCGACACAACGTTTTTCTTGCCTAAAATCGGCGGCTGCTGTTCGATAAGAAGCCTGACATCGCTTGCCGCAAATTTATCGTAAGCGGCGCCCAGCCGTGCCTGGCTCATGCTCATCTTTAAAAAATTCATCGACGCATCTGCCGGAGACCAACCCCTTTTGTTCGGATCGCGGCTTTTGTCCATCCGCCAGGTCCGGTCGGTTTCGGAAAACAAAAGCTTCTCGTGCGTGATGCCAATATCCAAGCTGGCGAAAAATTTTCCGCCAGCCCTTTTTTCCCAAATCGTTACATATTGGCCAAATTCAGCTTGCGATTCGCTCTTGTCTTTCTGAAAAATCCTCCAGTTCCCCGTGGTATACCCCAGCATTCCATTAGAAGCAATGTCGCTGTAAAGGGATTTTCGGACAAGCAGCAAGGCTGAAGAATCTTCGCGCGTCTTCCAAAATTCCTTGCCCTTGACGGCATTCGGACGAAAGATGATCGAATCGTCGGCTAAAACCTGGAGAAAAGCGGACCTAATTCCGTTTTCCGAGGCGGCTTGTAAAAAAGCTTTTTCCGCGTCGAGCATCCGCTCAAGCTCAGCTTGCGAAAAGACGCACGAGTACAATAGCAGCATGAAAATTAGCGTAAATCCCCGGTTCATATTAGTGATTCTACCAAAAATTTGAACCGGACCGACAGAAAAAAAACATTTTTGGAACCATTACGACGGCTGGCGTTGGTAACGAACCCATCAAAATGGAGTAAAAGTTTGGAAAAATTACTTTAATTTGCTAGCCTGTGGATTGTATTTCTTGTTGACGAAAGGATTATCAACTATGTTCAGTGACAATTTCAGACGCGGCGAAGGGAAGGGAAACAGCAAAAAAAGCTCGAAGGCCGTTTCGAAGATGGCTGATTTGGGTTGGAAGGCGTTTCAGGCGGTGAACAAATCTCTGCCCGAAAGCGAGGCGATTACGCCAAAATGGGCGGCTGAGCCGCTATTAAAATCGTATGAGCGCACCGCGCCGCCGCTCGGGTTTCCGCGCGAGACGGACTCGCTTTGCCCGACTTGTGTAAAGCAGGTTCGCGAGGGCGTTATAAACAAATCGATCCCACTCGAAATACTTATGAACTCGCATCCGGGCGAGATAAAGGCGCAGATCGTGGAAGAAAACGGGCAGGTCGTGATGAAGAAAACCTGTCCGACGCATGGCGAGTTTGTCGATGTGATGGCGACCGACCCGAAATTTCTTGAGCGCATCGAATCTCTTTTTTACGGGCGCGATTTCAAAGCCGCCGAGGACAAGCACGTTCATCACCACGGCACGAGCGATATAAAATTCGGACGCGGTGCGGTTTTGACGGTCGATCTGACGAACCGGTGCAATATGATGTGCAACCCGTGTTTTATGGACGCGAATCAGGTCGGCTATGTCCACGAGCCGACATTCGAAGACACAAGAGCTATCCTTGACCGAGCGATTTCGTTCAAACCGCGTCGTCAGATAATCATTTTATTTTCGGGCGGAGAGCCGACCATCGCTCCGCACTTTCTCGAATCGGTGGCTTACGCGAAAAAGATCGGCTTTTACCGAATATTGGCCGCCACAAACGGCATTCGTTACGCAGAGGACATCGAGTTTTGCAAAGCCGCCAAAGAAGCCGGGCAACATGGCGTTTATTTGCAGTTTGACGGAGTTTCGGAACAGAAAAACAAGCATCGCGGCGTCGGCAATTTGTTCGACGTCAAGCTAAAGGCCATCGAGAATCTTGC
>JACDAY010000270.1 GCA_013695195.1 Blastocatellia bacterium
TTTCCCAAAATGTATTCTTTCTTGTTCCGGCCGCGATCTTTTCGAATTCCGGATAAAATTGCTCGTTTGTCTTGATAAGATGCTCGAAGCATTGGCCGACGCTCCACGCATTTTCAGCCGGCTGCCAATTTAATTGTTCCGCAGAAAAATTACCAAAAATCAACTTCGCGTCTTCCGACACTTTTCTCAGATCCGACTTTATTTCGCTAATTCTATTATCCATAGCATTTCCATAGTAGGAACGCAGGCGGCTCGCCTGCAAGCGTGCACTGCACGCTGACTCCCCGATCGTTTACGATTATTACATTGCTTGCGCAATGCTGCAGGCGAGTCGCCTGCGTTCCCGGCATCAGTTCCTCAGCGGCTTGCCCGTTTTCAGCATCGCCGTGATACGCTCCTGCGTTTTACGTTCTCCGCATAATGAAACAAAGGCTTCGCGTTCAAGGTCGAGCATATATTGCTCCGAAACAAATGTCTGGTGATTCAGATCACCGCCGCTCATCACTTTTGCGAGTTTTTTGCCGATCAGCGCGTCGTGATCCGAAATAAATCCGCCTTGTTTCATCATATGCAAAGCAAGCTTCATCGCAGCCTGCGCCGATTCGCCGAGAGCAAGAATATCGGTTCGCTGAACCGGCTGAATATAACCCGAAGCAACCAAATTCAAAACTTCCTGCTTCGCATCCGCTATCAAACGATCGCCGTTCATCGAGATCGTGTCAGAATCACGCAAAAATCCCAACGATCTCGCTTCCTGAGCCGAGGTCGCGACTTTGCCCATCCCGAGCAATTCGAACGTTTTCTTGAGAAACGCCAACGGATCGGCGTCGGGCGTTCTTTTCGCCGCATCCATCGCCCGCATCGTCATTTCTTTCGTGCCGCAGCCTGCCGGGATCAAACCGACGCCGACCTCGACCTGACCCATATACGTTTCCGAAGCCGCTCGAACCTTATCGCCGTGCATCGAGATTTCGCAGCCGCCGCCCAGTGTTAAACCGTAAGGCGCAGTAACAACGGGTTTTGCCGAATAACGAAGACGCATAACGGCTTTCTGAAGTGCGTTGACCATCATGTTGATGTCGTCCCATTCCTCCTCTTGCGCAGCCAAAAGCAGCATCATAATATTCGCACCGGCCGAAAAATTGCCGCCTTGATTTCCGACGACCAAGCCCTTGAAATTCTTCTCGACCTCGTCGATCGCAAAGTTCATCATCTGAACCGTATCGCCGCCGATAGAGTTCATTTTCGAATGAAACTCCAGGCACGCGACGCCGTCACCCAAATCGATCAAGCTGGCACCTGGATTCGATTTGATGACGCCGGTCTGATCCTTTACGGATTTTAGAACTATAACGCCAGGTTGTTCCGTTACCGGTTTATATTCACCGCCGACAAGATCGTAATAAAACTGTCGCCCATTCTCGTTTTTATAGAATGTCTCTGCGCCCGAATCAAGCATTTTTTCGACATTTGCCGGAACGGCCTGCCCCTCATTTTTCATCCGCTCGACCGATTCGCGAACGCCAATCGCGTCCCACGCCTCGAAAACGCCGATCTCCCAGCCAAAACCCCATTTGATCGCATTATCGATCTCGACGATAGTATCTGCGATCTCCGGAATGCGGTTCGCCGCGTAACGAGAAACACGCGAGGTCGTTTTCCATAGAAATTCGCCGACGCGGTCGTCACCCCAGACAAGCGTTTTCACGCGTTTAGGCCTGTCCTCGATCTGCTTTGCAGCGTCGAGCGACGGAAATTTCGTCTTTTCCTGCGATTTATATTCGAAATTATTTAGATCGAGTTCCAAAATTTCTGTCTTTCCATCGGCATTTTTAGTTTTCTTATAAAAACCGCCTTTCGTTTTGTCGCCAAGTAGCTTCTTGTCCACCAGTTGTTTAATAAGCTCCGGCAACTGGAAAACCTCGCGGTCTTCGTCATCAGGCACGGCCGGATAAAGGTTCGTCGTGACGTGCGCGGTTACATCCAGTCCTACCAGATCGGAGGTTCTGAATGTCGCCGACGAAGCATGACCGATGGCTTTGCCGGTCATTTGATCGACTTCCGTTGGCGTAAAACCCATTGCGATCATCTCGTGGATCGTCGCCATCATCCCGAATACGCCGATACGATTAGCAATAAAATTCGGCCTGTCCTTTGCAGGAACGACACCTTTCCCGAGCCTTTGGTCAAGAAATCCCGCGACCTTGCAGGCAATTTCTCCATTCGTCCATGGTGTCGAAATGATCTCAACCAGTTTCATATAACGCGGCGGATTGAAAAAATGGATGCCGAGAAAATGCGTTTTGAAATCATCCGAAAAAGGCTCTGCAATAGAATTGATCGGAATGCCGCTGGTATTCGAAGCGATTACCGCTCCGGGTTTGCGGTTTTTCTCGACCTCGGCAAAGATCTTGTGCTTGATCTCCAGATTCTCGACAACAGCTTCGATCACAAAGTCGCAATCCTTCAACTTTGCCATATCGTCTGCAAAATTTCCGACTGTTAAAAGCCGCGAATTGTCGCCAAGCATATAAGCGGCGGGCCGAGCCTTTGCGAGTCCGGCAAAACCCGCATTCGCAATACGATTCCTTACGGTTGGCGAATCCAGCGGCAGGCCTTTCGCCTGTTCGTCATCGGTTAATTCACGCGGTTCCATGTCCAGAAGAAGCGTCGGAATTCCAGCATTCGCAAGGTGAGCCGCGATCGCCGCGCCCATTGTTCCCGCCCCCAAAACGGCGGCTTTTCCTATATTCATATGTTGTTTTTGACCAAATCTGTTTCGAGATTCTTTCTGCTGGTTAGTATAACTGAATGAATGTTCATTCAGCAAGCTTCTGTGTTGCGTACGTGTCAGTTACCGCGAACTTTTATCGACCGGGTTTTCTTGACTTCAAAATCCGCGAGAACTAAGAACCGGGACATTACCGTCTCGGTTATGACAACAATGTGTCATTTTAAAATACCTTCTCTCTCCTCGCTCAAAATCTTCGCAGCCCGAAATATAGCGCCGGCGAGCAGGAGAGTTCCATAGATAAAACATCCGGCCGCGATAAAAAAATCGCCCATGAAATTTCCCCATATTCCGTCTGTCGTTCCGGACGCGATCAAAAATGAAGCGGCTGTAAAGCCTCGAAACCATCGGTCCTTGAGTTTCAGGCAATACCATACATATACGACATAAATGTATCCTGGAAGCAGGAAAACGAAATAGCTTTTTTGGGCAGTTGGGAAAAGTAGCGGCGTCAACACTAATAAAAGAGCAATTGCACCCTTCGAGAGAATTTTTATGCCATTTCGGTATCGAAACCAATAAAATACGAAAGTTCCTACGAGAGCGAATCTTACAATCCAATCAGCAGCTCGGATCGCGGCGGCTGATGACTGAAATATCATCAATGAATACTGTTGGCCTTTGTGTTCGAATGCTGTTACATCGCTGAAAAAGCGATACAACTGGGCAGTTGGGGAGACATTGTATGACAATCCCAATTTGGATTCCCGCTGCGAACTATCGAGTACAAAATTGTCGAACCACGACCTAAGATACAACCAGTTCTCATCAAACCCGATTATAATTGCGGGCAGCATGAGAGCTAAAAGCATTCCCGCAAAAACTCCGGCCATCGCTTTCTTATTTCTTTCCAGGAGAAACAAGAATGTAAATGGAAGCGTGATTGGTTTGATAACTACTGAAGCGCCGATTACAGCGCCCGCAGACAAAGGATTTCTGTTCATGCATAATTTTATTGCCAGTACTACCAACGCCATTTCAAGAATATTTGCCTGGCCGCGGTCGAGATGATGAAGGATAAATCTACTTGAAAGCAGTATCGGAAAAAAACCGATTATCCACCGGGTCTTGACCGGAAGGTCAAAAAAAGGCGAATCGGCAACAAATTCAAAAAAAGCCTTGAGAATCCATCCGATCAGGACCAGATTGAGCAAACACCAAATAACTATTGTTACATCAACATGCAGAAACGTGAACGGGATAAAGAGTGCCGCAAACAACGGAGGATAAATATAATACAATCCGCCCTCGCTCTCCGGATGCGTCGGCGTGGAATAAATGTTTTCTCCGGCAAACATTTGGCGGGCTGCGTGAAGATAAACACCCAGATCGCCCTTCGCCGGCGAGGGATCGGAAATTAACTTTTTACTCGATATAAATAGAACAAGCAGCACCAAAATAACAGCGAGAATGCGGGCTGGTTTTACGTATGCTTCAAATCTCATATGATCGCCGGCTACATAACATTGGGATGTTCTTCGATTATGAAAAAATTTGACCTTATGCCGTGATTAAGTTTAATATAGTCAGGGCCTTCTCACCTGATTTATTAATAAAATGAATATACAAATCTTTGCGAAACCATTGCTTTTCGTGCTTTTCATAACGATCTGCTCATTTTCCGTATCTGCGCAAACAAAAACTCTCTTAAAACGGACAATTTATAAAACCGACAAGCTGGATTTCGGCCCTGGCGGAACGCTTGTCGTCAACGGGGCGCCTAACGGCTCCATACGCGTCGAGGGCTGGAACCAAAACGAGATAGAGCTTTCCGCCGAGATCCATATAAATGCGGAAACCGAAAACGATATAGAGCAGCTTACTAAAGTAACCGGTTTTTTATTGGAAGAAAGTCTCGGGCGAACGGGCATTATGAGCTTTGGAACGCACGATAAAAGTTATTTGAAATCGGTGTCGAAGAAATTCCCGAAACATCTTATAGGAATGCCTTTCAGTATTGATTACGTTATAAAAGTTCCACGGTTTTGCGATCTGCAAATTAACGGCGGCAAAGGCGATCTCAACATTTCCGGCGTCGAAGGCATAATGAAGATCAACTATCTTGAAACGAATGCTGTAGTCGATCTGGTGGGCGGCGGAATAACAGCCACGTTCGGCAGCGGCGATGTAGTCGTAAAGGTTCCGACGAGAGGCTGGCGTGGACGTTTTGCCGATATACAACTTGCATCTGGAACGATGCATGTTAGCCTGCCGCCGGGTCTGAATGCTGAAATCGATGCGAGTATATTGCGGAGCGGCAAGATCGAAAACGAATACGCCAGTCTAAAGCCGCGAACACGAAAAGTTGAATTTACGGAAAAACTAATCTCCGCAAAGTCCGGTGTCGGCGGCGTGCCGCTCAAATTTACGGTCGGCGACGGAACTTTGAATATTTTCGCTAATAGAAAACCGGACTAAATTCCACAGCTTGAATTTTGAAGTTGGAAGGTGATAAGTTAATTTTCTTATCGCCTTTTTCTTTGTTTTGAGTTCATACTTCAGTTTGCTCTTTTGTTTAAAAGTAGGAATATTAGCTAACAAGTAAAACACGCTGAAAACGTGAACTGAGAACGGCAGAATTATTTTATGACAATAAAATCGGATATCTGGCTTCGCAAAATGGCGGCGGAGCACAAGATGATCGACCCGTTTCTTCCCGAACTTTTGAGAGAGGTAAATGGG
>JACDAY010000271.1 GCA_013695195.1 Blastocatellia bacterium
CTGCCGCTTGGAAATTACAGGAGCATTCTCATCGATCCGAAGAATACGGATGAGATATTCGTCGCAAGCGCACTTGAAAACGACGGCGGAATATTCTTTTCTGACGATGCGGGAATGCACTGGAAGCGGGTCGATTCTAAAGAAATGAAGCTTCCGAGCCGCCGTGTGTGGATGATGGCATTCGACCCGGCCGACTCGAACCGCATCTTCGCGGGTTCTCATTCATCGGGTGTTTATCGAATCGATCGTATGCACGAGGCAGCTGTGGTAGATTCCAAGCAGCCTGTGGTTCCCGCGACCGTAAATTAATAGAATTAATATAATTTATTTGAGACGGCTTCAACGGAGCCGTCTCTTTTTGTTTCCAACTTGGAAGATATTAAATAGAATTCTATAATCGAACTGTTTGGAGTAAATTTGTGATGCAGTAAATTTACCGGTCGAAACCAATGGCGGATCGTGTATTAAAAACCGACAGCATCTCGTTTTCAGCTATTCCGGGGCAATCAAAGCTTTTCACCCGTTACCAGGAAGAGCCGCTTTCATTAAGAAAATTCTATCCTTCGGTCATTGAATCACATACACAGGCCGCTGCCCGAATTCCAGAGGTTTTATCCAATTACAAAACCGACCGTTCCCAACTTTGCGACGCGCTCGCCGAAATTAATACAATATATGGTGCGGGCCCGAAAACGTTTGCGAATATCGATTTGCTGCGCGATGAAAACACCGTCGCGATAGTTACGGGCCAGCAGGCTGGGCTTTTTACCGGGCCTTTATATTCGATATACAAAGCGCTCTCCGTCGTAAAAATGGCCGAATGCCTGCGGGGGCGAGGTTTTAAAGCCGTTCCGGTATTTTGGGCAGCTACGGAAGATCATGATTTTGAAGAAATTTCGAGCACCGTGGTTTTGGGAAAAGATCACGAGTTAAGAAAATTACAAACATCTGAAAATTTAAGGCCGGACGATAAACCCGTAGGTTCGATTATTTTAGACCGATCTATTTCCGTAACGATCAATGAGCTTTTCGATGCATTACCGGAAACTGAGTTTTCCGGTCAATTGCGGAAAACTGTTGAAGCTGCATATGCGGAAGGATATAGTTTCGGCGACGCATTTGGAATTTTTCTGGCTCGTGTGCTCGGCGATTATGGATTGATCATTCTTGATCCGTTGAATGAGCGGTTAAAAAAACTGGCCGCACCAATTTATGCCGAAGCAGTGGAAAAGTCGAGCGAAATCGTTGCGGCTTTGATTGAACGGAGCTCGGATCTGGAGCGTAATGATTATCACGCCCAGGTTCTTGTGAATGAAGATTACTTTCCGTTTTTTTGGCATTCTGATGATGGAAGCCGGAAACCTTTAAAAAAAATTGCTGACGGATTATTTCGCTTAAAAAACGAAAAAACGCAGTTCACAACGGCTCAACTTGCTGCAGCTGCTTCTTCCGAACCGCAAAGATTTAGCCCCGGCGTGATGCTGCGTCCGGTCGTTCAGGATTATTTGTTGCCGACCTTATGTTATTTCGGCGGCGGAGCTGAGATCGCTTATTTCGCGCAAAACAGCGTAGTTTATCAAATTCTGGGGCGTCCGGTAACGCCAATTCTCCACCGCCAGAGCATTACTATTGTTGAAGCACGGCAAACCCGCATTTTCGCAAAGTATGGCTTAACATTCACAGACCTTTTTCCGGGATTCGAAAAACTCTTGCCGCGAATCGTTGAGAAAGCCATTGATCCGCAAACCGGCGAAATTTTTGTGGAAATTGAAGAAAAGATCAGTAAGGAGCTAAACCGCCTGGATCAAACCTTATCTTCAATCGACCCGACGCTGGCGGAAAATCTTGCTACCCGACACAAAAAAATTCTCTATCATATTGCCGGGTTGCGAAAAAAGTTTCACCGTGTTCAGATCGAAAAGAACGACATTGTTAACAGGCAAATCCGCTCGTCGTTTTCCGCTCTTTTGCCGAATGGCCATTTGCAGGAGAGAGTTCTGAATGTAACGAGCTTTCTCGATAGATACGGCGTTTATTTTATTGATTGGGTTTATGATTCAATCGACCTTGACGATAAAGGCCACAGGATAATTTATTTATAGCATGAATACGATCAGGATTTTACCCGACAATCTTGCAAATCAGATCGCGGCCGGCGAGGTGGTCGAGCGGCCTGCGTCCGTCATCAAAGAGCTTGTCGAAAATTCGATAGATGCCGGTGCCGCCCGCATTCAGATCGATATTGAGCTTGGCGGCCGCAGGCTTATGCGGGTTGCCGACGACGGGCAAGGAATGCTGCGCGATGATGCAAGCCTGGCGTTCGAGCGGCATGCGACATCGAAAATACGGACATTGGAAGACTTGGCGAAAATCTCGACGCTCGGATTTCGCGGTGAGGCGTTGGCATCTATAGCCTCGGTAGCAAAGGTAGAACTGATAACCAAACTAGAACAAGACACGGCCGCAACCAGGGTGATTATCGAAGGCGGCAAGCTGATCGACGTCAAAGACGCGGCAAGGAATACGGGCACTACCATTGCCGTCCGCGACCTGTTTTTCAACACGCCCGCCCGGCGGAAATTTATGCGTTCAGAGGCAACCGAGAATTACCATCTCGCCGGCATCGTTACGCATTACGCATTGGCGCACCCTGAAATCGCATTCAATATGACGAATAACGGCAGGGAAGTCCTTCGGGTTTCGCCCGCGAAAGACCTGCGGGAGCGGGCATTTCAAATCTTTGGCGCCGGAATGCTCGACAGCCTTTTGCCGGTGAGCGGCGGGCGGGAATTTATCGCAAAGGTATCAGGCTTTGTTTCAGCTCCGCGTGAACGGCGAACGACGCGCGACGCCCAGTATTTTTTCGTAAATCAACGCTTTGTCCGGGATAAGACGATTGCAGGCGGATTACTCGAGGGATATCGGTCTGTCTTGCCGCACGGCGTTTATCCGGTGGCTTTTCTGTTTCTCGAGGTGCCGCTTGAGGAGATTGACGTTAATGTACACCCGGCGAAAACCGAGGTACGGTTTCGTCGGAACGAAGCCGTGAAAGATGTGATTGCCGAGGCGGTCAGAAATTCGCTGGCAAAAGCTGGTATTGTCAGCAATTCAGAGGCACGAGGTTATGGTGAGGCAGTGACGGAAATCTGCGGCGAAGCGTCAGGGGCAACTAAGGAAGGACGAGCGATCGAGCAGTCGAATATTGAGTTTCAGATCTCGGATAACGGAGCTCAAATATTTTCTCCGGGTGAAACGACGTTCGGCGAAAATGGCGTAGTGATGGAAACAACTGCCGAAATAGCTGGGCATAATTTAACTTCTCCATTAACATTTGAAAAAAGGGCTACTTCCACTGATTTTGAACAAACCGCACGAATTCGGGCAGCTGAATCATCTTCGACCGGGGAAATGCCTCCGCTAAATTCTGCAGAAAAATTAGTGAGGAATATCGAGGTTGAAAGTCTTGCATCGGCGAAAATTCGTCCAATCGCACAGCTGCACGACAGCTTTATTATTGCCGTGGATGACGAAGGATTGCTGTTGATCGATCAACACGTTGCTCACGAAAGAATTTTATTCGACAAATTTCGCCAAAATGAAAAGTCCAGGGCAATAGAATCTCAGAATCTTCTATTGCCGGAGACCATCGATCTGACGCCGGCGCAGGCAGAAGCCTTTAAGCTTGTCGAGTCGGAATTGGAATCGCTCGGCTTTGGTGTCATGCAGCTCTCGGGCCGGACCATTGCGATCAAGTCCGTGCCAACGGATTTGCCGGTGTCCGAGGCCAGAAATCTGTTTGCTGAAATTCTGGACACAATCGAGATTGAAAAGCGCGGGAATGCAAAAGCGACGTTTCGCGATCAAATCGCGGCCAGTCTGGCCTGCAAGGCAGCCGTAAAGATCAACATGAAGCTGACGCCCGAGAAAATGCAATGGCTCATCGACCGGCTTCTTCTCACCTCATCGCCAACGACGTGTCCGCACGGCCGGCCTGTAATACTTCGCCTGACGATGAAGGATATCGAGCGTGGATTTCACCGAACCTGAACGATGGACGATAAGTCACGACACGACAACATTGACGAAAAGCCTGATGCATTTTGGCGGAAGGTTTACTTTGCGGTTATTGTGAACACGATTTTGGTCGTTACCGCTCTGTGGGCTTTTTCCAGATATTTCGGCTCATAAATCGCTAGTAGTAATCCTAACCTTGATTGAACGTCGACTGAAACTGTTGGATGAAACTTCTTGACTGGGCAATCGTCGCTGCATATTTGATTTACGTGATCTGGGACGGGATCCGAATGACCAAACACAGCGGCAGCAAGGAAGGTTATTTTCTTGCAAATCGAAGCCTGCCCTGGTGGGCGGTGGGCCTTTCCGTGATGGCGACGCAACTGTCGGCGATAACCCTTGTCGGAACGACCGGCCAGGCCTACAGCGACGGCATGCGGTTCATACAGTTTTACTACGGCCTGCCGTTTGCGATGATAATTCTCTGTGTAACTGTGGTGCCTTTCTTTCATCGGGCGCAGGTATTTACGGCCTATGAATATCTGGAAAAACGTTTTGATGTAAAAGTCAGAACTCTGACAAGTTTTTTCTTTCTCATCTCACGCGGACTCGGTGTCGGCACCATAATTTCGGCTCCGTCCATTGTTCTTTCAATCGTCTTTGGGTGGAATTTGATCGCTACGATATTTGCCATCGGGCTTTCGACGACAATCTATACTGTTTTCGGCGGTGTTCAGGCGGTAACCTGGACTGATGTAAAGCAGATGTTCATCATCTTCTTCGGGATGGGCATTTGCCTGATCGTGATTCTTTGGAGTTTTCCGCCGGG
>JACDAY010000272.1 GCA_013695195.1 Blastocatellia bacterium
GCTATTTTCGAAAAGATTTATGAGTATTATGAGATGGGTAAGGGTTTCCGCAAAAATATCCGCGCTTGATCTTCGTATAAATGAAGTCGCTTCACATCACAAATTATTATCACAAAAATTCCGGCGGAATCAGCACGGCTTATAACAACTTGCTCGAGGCCGGGAACCGCCGCAAACGCCCCGTTCGCCTAATCGTTCCCGGCGAGCGAACCGAGATCGAAGAGGTAGGCGATTTCGGGAAAATTTATTATGTTAAATGCGGTTATTCCCCGATTTTTGATAAACGATACCGCGTGATGATGCCGTGGAATACATACATTTTCGACCAGTCTCCGATAAAGCAAATACTGCGTGAAGAAAAGCCGGATATGATCGAGATCGGGGAAAAATACACGTTGAGCCTGATGGCCGGCCTTTTGCGCAAAGGAATTATAAACGTTACGAAACCCAGGCCGATGCTGGTGCATCTTTCGTGTGAAAGAATGGACGACAATATTAGGGCGTTTGTTTCGGCAGGCAAAATGAGTACGCGGTTTTCTCGTGGATTTATTCGTAATTATGTGTTTCCAATGTTCGATTTTCACCTCGCCAATTCGGATTATACTGCACAGGAACTGTTTGATGCGGCTTCATCCGTCGAAAATCAAAGGAACGCCAATCGATTTCTGAACTTTTGCTGGCGGCTTTTTCGTTCGCCAAAAGCTCCGACCAGCGAACGGATTTTTGTAAATCAATGCGGCGTCGATAACGAGACCTTTTCAATTTCACGGCAAAGCGCAGAACTCCGGCGGCAAATCCTGCTGGAATACGATTTACCGGAAAATTCTAAACTCCTTCTTTATGCAGGGCGGATCTCACCGGAAAAAAACATAGCTCTTTTGCCGGAGTTAATGAAGACGCTGGTGGGCGATGCGCGGAATGATTATCGTCTTTTGGTCGCCGGTGCCGGGCCAAAAACCGATTGGTTTTTAGATGAATGTGAGAAAAATATCAAGGGAAAGGTCAGAATGCTGGGCCATTTGATAGACAAGGAAAAATTGGCAAATATTTTTGCAAATTGCGACGCTTTTATTCACCCGAACCCGCGTGAGCCGTTTGGAATTGCACCGCTCGAAGCAATGGCGTCGGGTTTACCCGTCGTCGCTCCGAATTCGGGCGGCGTGCTTTCGTATGCAAACGACGAAAATGCGTGGCTGGTCGAGCCGTCCGCGAAAGATTTTGCTGCCGCTGTAGATAATACTTTCAGCGATGACAATCGGCGGAACACCAAAATCACTCGCGGTTTAGAAACGTCAGCAAAATACACGTGGGAAAGCTCAACCGACGCGCTTTTCGCTCTCTACGATAAGATGTATGCGGAATTTTCGAAAAATCGATCTCTCTACGATTACGATAACAAGTCGACGAAGTTTGATTTTGCACGGGAGTGATTGGCAAATCCATTAGTCGGGATAGAGGTTTGCCGGACAGGTAAAGAATGACTAACCTTTAAGTTGTTGCAGGATAAACTGTTGCGTTGCGACAAGTTGAATTAGCCGTGAGTTTTCAACCCACGGCGATAATAGAAAACGTCACACGTCGCGTCATGAACATCGGTAACACAAAAATCTTTCGCCGCTGGCGCGGCGAGTCTCGACGTTGAATCTGTTCGTGGGTTGAAACCCACGGCAAAATTCAAGTCACCACTAACGTGGTGAAAACCAGGCTTAAATATGCCTTCGTCCCTGAAATCGGTTCACTTAACGAACTATTATCATAAACATTCGGGCGGTATAAGCACGAGTTTTAATAACCTTCTTGCCGCCGCCGAACGGCACCGGAGGTTGGTGCGCCTGATCGTGCCGGGTGAAACCGAAGCTGTCGAGGACGTGAATGAATTTGCCAAAATTTACTATGTTCCGGCCAAATATTCACCAATTTTCGACAAACGCTATCGTTTGATGACGCCGATGCAATATATTCCGAACGGCTCGATAATTCGGCAAATACTGCGCTCCGAAATGCCGGATATCATCGAGGTAACAGACAAATATACGCTCAGCATGCTCGGAGCAATGATCAGAATCGGCAAATTCAGCCAGCTTAACCGCCCGATGCTCGTGCATTTTTCATGCGAGAGGATGGACGACAACATCGCCTCATTCTTATCCAAAGGCAGGCTGGCGAAATGGTTTGCCCGCCGTGTTATGGGAAACTATACAATTCCGAGTTTTGATTATCACATCGCCAACTCCGTCTATACAGCGGAAGAATTTTATCAATCGGTCGGAAAATCAGAGAATCCGCGACGATCGGACTGGTTTTTCAACAAATGCTGGCGCTTCTTTAATGCTCCGCGTGTTACGGCCGCGGAGAGAATTTTCGTTTGCCCGCGCGGCGTCGATGCGGTGCATTTTTCGCCGCACAGGAAATCCGCCGATGTAAGGCGCGAAATGCGCGAGCTTGCGGGTATCCCGGAGAGTTCGGTTATTTTACTCTATGCCGGCCGCCTTTCGCCCGAGAAAAATATAGGGTTGCTGCCGGAAATTATGAAATCGCTCGCTGGCGATACAAAACGAGATTATCGTCTGTTAGTAGCGGGCGACGGGCCGCAAAGCAATTGGCTCAGGGAACAAAGTGACAAACATGCTCTCGGAAAGATCATTCAGCTCGGCCATCTCGATAAAGAGAAACTCGCGGAGTTTTACGCTAACGCCGACGTTTTCGTGCATCCAAATCCGAAAGAGCCGTTCGGCATCGCGCCGCTTGAAGCGATGGCTTCCGGCGTCCCGACCGTCGCGCCGAACGCGGGCGGAATATTGTCGTACGCTTCAAACGAAAATGCCTGGCTTGTCGAACCGGACAGCGAGAGCTTCGCGACGGCGATTCGCGAGGTCATCGAGAACGACGAACTACGTAATGTAAAAATAGAACGGGCCTTGGAAACGGCTCGTACTAATACTCGCGAAGCATCGACCGACAGCCTGTTTGCCGCATACGACAAAATGTACGAGGACTTTCAAAGACGCAAGCAATTGTTTACCGACATGGAAGCTTCGAAGCGCTTTGATTTTGCAGGGGAATTACTGAATACGGAACGCGGGCTTTAGTCCGCAAAATAATTCGGCGGATCAAAGTCCGCGTTCCGTTTATAGAGAATGCTCGAATTAGTTTTTGCCAATTTACAAGTCCGTCCGTTTCGCACGCTGATCAGTGTTGTCGGCGTAGCGCTGGGTGTTATTTTGATAGTGCTTTTCACGGGCCTCGCGCGTGGAATGACCAATGACATGGCGAAACGCGCGGCAAATTGGAAGGCGGAGATTGTCTTCACGCGTGCGGGCGCGATGGAGATGACAAGTTCAAACGCATCGGTCAGCACCGCTTACGTTCCGAGGCTTCTTGAGATCGAGGGCGTACAGTCGGCTGTTCCGGTGATCCGGCACATCACGCCGAGCACAAAAGGGCGTTTCGGCATTCAGCAGCTTGACGGCGTGGAATGGCAGCCGTTCGCCGAGATGAACGGAATGCAGATCGTCGAAGGCCGCGCTCCGGCAGCAAACGACGAGGTGATTCTGGATCTGCGGCAAATGCGTGAAGATAAGCTGGCGCTGGGCGAAACGATCGAGCTTTTCGGCGGAAAGAAATACAAGGTAGTTGGTGTTTTCATCCCGCCTTCGGGTTCTCGGATAAAAATGTCGCTGGCTGCAATGCAGGATGCACTCGAAGCATCGGGCAAAAGCACGTATATACTGGTGAAGCTCAAAGACGGAGCGAGTGTCGACGAGGTGGCGGCACGGATTAACGAGGTCTTGCCCGGCAACAAGATCAATCTGACGCGGGACCTGGTAATCGACGCTCAGGAACGCATTCCGGCGCTCAATATGTTTTTGAAAGTCCTGGTCGGCCTCGGAGCGTTTGTCAGCACAATCTTCGTTCTGCTTTCGATGTACACTACTGTTACGGAAAGGCGAAAGGAAATCGGCATTTTAAAATCTTTGGGCGCGTCCAAAGGCTTCATCATCCGTTCGATCGAAGGTGAAGCTGTGCTCATCGGCGTTCTAGGGATTTTGCTCGGCCTGGCCGTCTCATTTATCGCTTCGTTCGCGATCGGACGCGGCTTCGAGCTTGCCTTCGAGTTTAACTGGGGCTGGATATTAACAGCAGTTATCATCGCCATCGGCGGCAGCATTGCGGGTGCACTGTACCCTGCGTGGCGGGCTTCAGCCATCGATCCGGTCGAAGTGATGGCTAATGAATAATGCGGTATTAAAATCGGATTTTATCTCAACTTTATGTTACGGATAAATGACTTCCGATTGAACCGGCTGTCGATTCATGTTCTATTTTTGTTATGAATGAACAACTTGTACTCGACGCGGTTCGGAACGAAAAAGCCTCATCGAGGCAAGGTATTTTGCAAAAGCTTTTTGCCGTCTGGTTTGATGCATTTGTTTACAATCAGATTTGGGAAGACCCGCGGGTCGATCTGCAAGCCCTCGAACTGCACACGGATTCCCGCGTTCTGACTATTTCGTCGGGGGGCTGTAACGCTCTTAACTACTTGGTCGAAAATCCCGAATCCATTACCGCCGTCGATCTTAACCGCCATCATATTTTCCTAATAAATCTAAAAGTTGCCGCACTCAAATTTCTACCGACCCATGAAGATTTCTTCGCGTTTTTTGGGTATGGCAAGCACGCGAATGCGGTTGAGTTATACGAAACCTTCTTAGTGCCAAATCTGGATAAGAAAACACGGGCGTTCTGGGAATCGAATTCCTTCACCGGGCGGCTCGTTAACGGAAGAAGAATTGATTTTTTTAAAAGTGGCGGGCTTTATTCACATTCTCGAAATGGTTATTTTTTGCGGTTCTTTCATAAGTTTTCAAGACTTTTCGGCTGTAGGCCGGAAGAAATGATAAAGGCAAAAACGCTTGAAGAACAAGAGAAGCTTTACGCAAAATACGTCGAGCCGTTTTTTAATAATTTTGCGATCAAGGCTATCGGCAGGTTGCCAGTAACATTGTTCGGTCTTGGAATTCCACCGCAGCAGTACGACGAATTAAAAAAAGACCTTGCCGAGGGGAAAACAATAATCGATGTGTATCGTGAGCGTGCAAAACGTCTCGCCTGTGATTTCCCGATTTCGGAAAACTATTTCGCCTGGCAGGCTTTTGCGAGGCGATACGATACGGAAGGACGCATCGCCGTTCCCGAATATCTGAAGTCGGAAAACTACGAAGCATTAAAGGCCGTCGCTGAAAAACTTCGAACGAAGATCGGATCGGCGACGGATGAGATCAGTCAAAACCCGAGAAACACGTTCAACCGTTTTGTCCTTCTTGATGCGCAGGATTGGATGAATGCCGAAGCAATGACCGAACTTTGGTCGGCCATTGCCGAAAAAGCCGAATCCGGTTCGAGGATAATTTTCCGAACCGCGAGCGCGTTTTCCCCCGTCGAGACGAATCTACCGCCCGTTTTGCGGTCAAAATTCCTTTATGAAAAAGAGTTGTCGGCAAGTCTATTCAAGCAGGACCGCGCGTCAATCTATGGCGGATTTCATCTTTATATTTTGAAGTAGTTCTGAGTTCACGCTTCAGCGTGTTTTTGTAGTAGAGGGTTAAGACAGGTTGAAGCGTGAACTCAGAACCCATAATATGACCAATGCTTTCGAAAATATGGATCGTATGTATCGTTTCCAGCGATACTTTTACGATCTTACGCGAAAATACTATCTGCTCGGACGTGACAGGCTGCTTAACGAGCTAGATATACGGAAAGACGAATGTGTGGTGGAAGTGGGCTGCGGGACGGGAAGAAATCTTATTATTTTGGCTAGACAAAATCCGGAAGCTCACTTTTACGGCCTCGATGCATCGGCCGCAATGCTCGAAACGGCAAAGGCAAAAATCGCTGCTGCCGGTCTTCCAAACGTCACGCTCAAGACAGCTTTGGCTGACGATTTTTCGTTTGATAAAACGTTCGGACTGACAGTGACTTTCGACAAGATATTTTTCTCCTATTCGATCTCGATGATACCTGCCTGGCGCAAGTCTTTAGAAAACGCTCTAAAAAATCTAAAATCCGACGGCGAGCTTTTTATCGTCGATTTTTACGACATGAAATATCTTCCCGCCTGGTTTCAAAAACTGCTGCAGGCGTGGCTGAAAAGGTTTCATGTTGAACATCCCCAAAAATTAATCCCGCTTTTGCGAAATCTGGAAGCTCAAGGCATGGGCAAATTAGAGATAATTACTCTCTATCGCCGATACTCTTTTATTGCCGCCTTCCGGAAAAATAATTAACGGTTCGCGACCGCGGGCATTTCCACCCATCATACGAACGAACCAAATTTCTTGTCATTGCGTGTCGCTGATAATGTTATTGTTCCACAATTATACTATGAATTTGTTCGTAATAGCTGAAAGCTGATAGCTAAAGAATGAATCTTGCCATTTTAATCCCTTTAGATTATTATTTTCATCTGGTTTCATTTGTGCAACATTTTTTCATTGATAAATATGGTGAAAAATAGAGCAATTGCCCTGGTCGACTGTAACAACTTTTTCGTATCGTGCGAAAGGGCGGTTAATAAGGATTTACAGAATCGTCCTGTAGCGGTTCTTTCCAACAACGACGGCTGTATTATCTCACGCAGCGAGGAAGTGAAAAAGCTCGGCGTGCAGATGGCGACGCCGCTTTTTCAGGTGCGCGAGCTTCTCGAAAAATACAATACGGCGATTATTTCCTGCAATCACGGCCTTTATCGCGAATTCTCCGATAAAGTGCAAAATGTGTTGGTTGAAGATCTGGGCGACAAGGTAGTCGAGCTTTATTCGATTGACGAAGCTTTTTTGGATGTCGGCACGCCCGATAAACTTAAACTTCTGGGCGATCACCTTAAATCAAAAATCTTAAAAGAAACCCAAATTCCGGTTTCGGTGGGCTTTGCAACGACAAAGACGCTTGCAAAACTTGCCAATAAAATTGCCAAAACATCCGAAAAAGCTAATGGCGTGCTGGATTTGTATAATTCACCTTACACAGATCTCGCACTTCAGCGGACGGACGTCCGGAATATCTGGGGCGTTGGCTCACGCTACGCGGCGCATCTCAAAAATCACGGGATAAACACGGCTTATGAGTTAAAAAACACTGACCCTGAACAAATCAGAAGCTACCTGCATGTTTTCGGCGCCCGAACCGTTATGGAACTAAACGGAATCAAATGCCTGCCGCTGGAGATTACAGAAAAAGACAATAAATCAATTGCTCACACCCGGACTTTCGGGCATACGATCAGCAGCTTCTGCGATATAAAAAATGCAATTTTTTATTTTACGACACGAGCTTTGGAAAAGATGCGTTGGAATAATTTATCAACCAAAACCGTTACCGTTTTTCTGAAAACAGATCGTTTCAACCCGGTTCCCTACTATTATTCAAACGCGTATTCCTACAATTCGGTTTATCATTCAGATATCACGAGCGAAATTTACAAATGGGTAACAGTTTGTTTGGAAAAAGTGTTTCGCCCGGAGTTACGGTATAAACGCGCAGGCATCGTATTAAGTGAGCTGACTTCGGTAGAATCTATTTCATTACGGCTCTATGAACAGGTAAATTTTGAGCGCTGGCACAAGCTGAGCAAATTGATCGATGAGGTAAATTTGAGATACGGACGGGATATTATCAAACTTGCCGCCTTGCAGGATAAAGGCGGATGGCAGAGCCAGAGCACTTTTCGAAGCAACGATGAAAATCATTCCACCAGCCGCGAACATCTCGGTTTGGGTAAAACTTTCAGCAAATCGGTTAGGTTTCTTTGATTCGTGGAATTGCCACTAGCTTTAGCTAATGGTTAGTATATACAACAGAAATCGGCTTTTAGCCAAAAATCATGGAATCCGCCGAAACTCACATAACTTTGCGGGAAATGCCTCTCGGCGGGCGTCTTCTCATTCGTTCGCGAACCGATTGGCGTGTCGCCGTCGTTTCCAGAATTATTGAAGATCGGATAACGCTCTCGGTTTCATCACCTAAGGGCAGAAACTATCGCTTAAGACGTTTGCCGGAATCTGAGATCTTTTTTGACGGGACAATTCCGTTTCTCGTTTTCGAAGCGGACGAAAATTGGCGCGAGAATTTTGCCTTTTACGATTCGCGTTGGTAACTAAACTTTTTTCGCGGCTTTCCCGACCGCAATAATTTTTTGGCTCGCGTTTTCCTGGACAAAAACGATAAATTTAAGATTTTCCCGCTTCCATGCCGGTAAAATTTCAATTTCGGCTTCGGAATTGTGGATATCCGCGTCGGCTGCAACCATTCCTAAAGGTTGTAGTGTACGCACGATCGAAGTATGCGGAAGCTTGCTTCCCGCATTTTCACCGCGTTTTACATCGGTAGCAATGCCATCCTCTGCAATTGCCAGAAAAGCGGTCGATGCTTCGTGTTTGGGCAATCCGGAAACGGACACCTTCAGCATGTTGCCGTTCAATGCGGCCTGAACCACGCCCTTTTTCATTTTTAATGCGCCGGTAATCGCCTTTGAAGCTTCGTTTGAGTTGCTGCCTACAAACTGTGCCTGTCCGTCAACTACCATTTGCGGCGTATAGTTCGAATCCTGACGAAAGCTTTGTGCGTACTGCCCTTGCCGTTGGCTGTATTCAGGTGAAGAAAATTCATCCTTCCAGCCGAGATAGTTCCAATAATCTACGTGGAATGCGAGCGTTATTATCTCAGCTTGCGTTATAGGCTGTTGTTTTTCAAGAAACGTCAATTGCTTGTCAGCAGGCGGACAGCTCGAACAACCCTCGGATGTAAAAAGCTCAACCAAAACGGGCTGTTTGGTTTCAATTGGCGCAGTTTCATTTTGGGTGGGCATAATTTCGTTTTCTACCGATTGACGGCTTTCGGCGGATTGCGCGCTACAGCCTGAAAAAACTAATGACAATAAAAATAGTACTGTCGGTATTATTGATCTCATAGTTTAAAGATACCGGAAACTGCCCTTGATATTCCGGCTTTGTTTCATTTTGTTGATTTGTTAAAATAGAGTTTTGCCAATACGACAGGATTTTTTACTTATGCCGGCTGTAAAGACGAAAGAGGAAGCTATCGAAGTTCGCGGCGCGCGGGTTCATAATCTGAAGAACATTTCTGTGTCGCTTCCCCATAACAAATTAACGGTTATCACTGGAGTTTCAGGATCGGGAAAATCGAGCCTCGCATTCGATACGATCTATGCCGAGGGCCAACGCCGTTACGTCGAATCGCTGTCAGCTTATGCCCGTCAATTTTTGGAGCGAATGGATAAGCCTGATGTTGATGAGATAACCGGAATCGCCCCAGCAATTGCGATCAGGCAAAAGAATTCGACAAAAAACCCGCGTTCGACCGTAGCGACTCAAACTGAAATTTACGATTATTTGCGGCTTTTGTTCGCACGTGCCGGGCAAACCATCTGCCATGTTTGCGGGCGCGAAGTAAAAAAAGACTCTCCCGAATCGGCATCCGATGAGATTCTCGCCGAGCTAGCGGAAGGTACGAGATTCTACGTTCTCTTTCCGATTCAGGCGGTCGTTTCACGAAAGGATGTAAAGAAGGGAAAGTCTAAAGCGCTATGTAAATCCCCCGAGCTAAGCGTTTCCGCGTTTCTTATTTTGCTGCTGCAGCAGGGGTTTTCCCGCCTGTTTCGGGATGGCGAGATGATCGAGCTTCAAAAACCCGAAGATTATCCGTTCGATGATTTCGAAAATACGTTCGTTCTGATAGACCGCTTAGCGGCGAAAAAAGATGCGCGCCAGCGTTTGGTTGATTCGCTGGAGATTTGTTTTCGCGAAGGCCATTCGGCCGTGATTCAATTGTCAGAACCACCTGCGTTAGCGGGTGGTATAGTCGCGGCCGAGTGCTCACCAGCCGCTGACGCAGGTGGTTCTGACAAGAATGTTCTAAAATTCAGCGATAAATTTATCTGCAAATACGACGGCACAGTTTACGAGGAGCCTGAACCGCATCTTTTCAGCTTTAATTCGCCTTTCGGTGCATGCCCTACGTGCCAGGGATTCGGCAATACGATTGGCGTCGATTACGATCTTGTCATTCCAAATCCTCTGCTTTCCATCAAAGACGGCGCGATCGAGCCATTTTCTCGGCCGCAGCACGCGTGGGCGCAGAAGGAGCTGCTTAAATTTGCAGGCACCCGCGCGATAGATATAAAGATTCCATTTGCCGATTTACCTGATGAACAGAAAAACGCCATTATCTATGGAGCACCGGGCTGGAGAGGCATTAAGGGGTTTTTTCAGTGGCTTGAAACCAAGAAATACAAGCTCCATGTCCGGGTTTTTCTGGCTAAGTATCGCGGCTACACGAAATGTCCGGATTGCGGCGGCGCCAGATTAAGACAGGCGGCCCGCGACGTGAAAATCGGCGTACGGTCGCTTCCTGAAATCGTTGCAATGTCTATCGGCGACGCTCAAATATTCTTTGATGATCTGACGTTGACCGAAGAACGTGAACAGATCGCTGACAAACTGCTTCTCGAAATTCGCCGGAGAATAAAATTTCTTGTTGATGTCGGCCTGGATTATTTAACGCTGAGCCGTCTCGCCACAACGCTTTCGGGCGGCGAAGCACAGCGAATCCAGCTTGCGACAAATCTCGGCTCACTGCTTGTCGGAACTCTCTATGTGCTCGACGAGCCGAGTATCGGGCTTCACCCGCGCGACAACGCACGGCTTATAAAAATCCTGGAAAATCTTCGCGATATAGGCAATACGGTACTCGTAGTCGAACACGACGAAGAAACGATGCGAGCCGCCGACCACATACTCGACATCGGCCTATTCGCGGGTGAACTTGGCGGAAATGTCGTTTTTGAAGGCGATTTTGCGGCTCTTTTAAAAGACGAAGTTTCGCTGACGGCTCGATACCTTCGCGGCGAAGCGGAAATAAAAGTGCCTCAAAAGCGTAAGCCTGTTGGAAAAGAAAAACTCGAGATAATCGGCGCGCGGGAACATAACCTCAAAAACGTGTCGGTCGATATTCCGCTCGAAATGCTCGTCTGCATCACGGGCGTTTCGGGTTCGGGAAAGTCAACGCTCGTTCACGATGTGTTGTACGCGGGCTTGAAGAAAAAGCGCGGCGAATGGCAATCGCATGTTGGTTTATTTAAAGAGTTAAACGGCGCAGATCTGATCGACGATGTCGTGTTGGTCGACCAATCGCCAATCGGACGAACTCCTCGGTCGAATCCTGTAACTTATATAAAATCCTACGATGCGATTCGCGAAGTATTTGCCGCGACCACGCTCGCAAAATCGAAAGGCTACAACGCCTCGCATTTCTCTTTTAACGTTCCCGGCGGACGCTGCGAAACATGCCAGGGCAGCGGCACCGTAACGGTCGAAATGCAGTTTCTAGCGGATGTCGAGCTTACCTGCGAAGATTGCCGAGGCACGCGTTTTCGGGATGAGATCCTAAAAGTCAAGTATAAGGGCAAAAATATTCACGAAGTTCTCCAGCTAACGGTTCGTGAAGCGATACTTTTCTTTAAAGATGTAAAAAAACTTATCAGCAGACTAAAGATGCTGGAAGAAGTCGGGCTGGGATATTTGCGACTTGGCCAATCTGCCACGACGCTCTCCGGAGGTGAGGCGCAGCGCGTAAAGCTTGCCGCTCACCTCGCACAAAAAACAAAATCGAAAACGCTGTTTATTTTCGATGAACCGACAACCGGCCTGCATTTCGACGATATCAACAAGCTGCTCGCCGCATTCCGAGCTCTAATCGAAAGCGGCGGCAGCCTGATCGTCATCGAACACAACATCGACGTTATAAAAACAGCGGATTATGTTATCGATCTGGGCCCGGAAGGCGGAATTGGAGGAGGAGAAATCGTTGCGGTCGGGACGCCGGAAGAAATCGCGAAGAACAATGGATCCCATACCGGAAAATATTTAATTCCAGTCTTAGGAACGAATTAAATCTCACCTGCCTTTACAAGAATGTGTTCATCGATTAATACGGTTGACGTTAGGATAAAAGGTAAAGGTTTTCACAGGGTTTTATTTTGACTCTAGATTTGAAATATCTGCCGCGTCCTGAGGCCTGCCAACCGCCTGTTTATTTTTCAAAAGGTTCACTTGATCAATAAAATACACCGACAAGCCGTCGATTTCTATTTTCATTTTGCTCGCGTAGCAGACAGAAAATTCTACCCCTTCGCAACTCGTTATAATATCAATCCTATTTGGCGGATACCCAAGCTGGGTGAATTCGCCTGGATTTAAAAAATCCTCTTTCTTGAACCCAACAGACTCGAATCCGAAGAGATTTAGAGCCTGCACAAGACGTTCGGCATTCTCGCCGCCGATATCAATCCAGATATCCAAGTCTTTCGTGTATCGCGGATAGCCGTGAAAACCTACCGCATAGCCCCCGACGACCAAATATCTGACATTATTTTCGTTTAACAACGCGATAAACTCTCTGAAATCCTTGTTCAGAACCATATTTCCAGGTGTTGTATTCCCTTCTCAGCTCCTCAATTGTTGCAAGGCGTACTTCATAGGACTGAGTTTTCCAGAATTCTAAATCGTTTCCTTGGTCTTTGAGTTTTCCTCTGCGAACAAAAGACTTATCCATACCAATTATGTCCATTTTATTGATCAATTGTAACAGAATTTTATAAATAGCTTGACGATTCAGTCAAAAACCTTTCGCCATTCGGGCGTTATTTGTTCCAGAACTTTACAGTCGCAATAGCCGCCGTTGTCGTTGAGCCAGCTCGTTATTTTTGGAAAATTGAGGCGGTTTTCCATCATAAACTGCATTGCAAACCGGAGGCTGTGGTTGCATGGGTCTTTTTCCAGTCGTATCTCTAAATAATCGAAAAGATCTTCTATGTTTTCTTTCCCGGCGGGCAGCGAATTTACAAATGCTTCAAGTTCCTCGCCGCTTAACTGCTCGAGATTCTCGATCTGACGTTTTCTGACAACCGGCATCTTTCTAGAATTCTCCCTGTGAAACTCTCAATAATTCTACCCGTTCTGCTTCTTCGCGTTCCTTTTGTTTGACGCCTTCGCGGCCGTCGTAAGTTGCAAACTTCGGCAGCAGCAAAGCTGTAATTCCAACCGAGACAACGCACAAAATCCCGCCTGAAATCAAAGCGGCTTTTACCCCGAAACTCTCGGCAACAATTCCCATCTTAGCACTTCCTAGCATCGGGCCGGGCAGATAGCTCATCATCTCGATGCTTGCGAGACGGCCGCGAAGGTAATTTGGGATCGTCTGATTCCAGATCGACCCGCGAAATATCCCGGAGATCATGTCACAGAATCCTGCCGCGCCGAGAAACAAGAGCGCAAAAACTATGCTGTCCGAGAGCCCAAAAAATATTATTGCCACGCCCCACATTATCGCCGACGCCGTAACCATTAAACCGTGCCGGTGAACCTTCGCCGTCCAACCCGACGTCAAACTGGCGAGCAATGCTCCCGCCGCAATGGCAGCCGGGAAAAATCCGACGTATTTCGGCCCGTAAATGATCGCCAGCGCCGGATACAAAGCCTGCGGCATCGCAAAAAACATCGCCGCGATGTCGATGAAATATGTCCCGATCAGTTCCTGGCGGCTGAACGCGTATTTCCAAGCCCTCTTTATTCCAGCCCAACTCGGCCGCTCGGCATTTTCGGGCGACGGAACCGCCGTTACTAAATACAATGCCGTGATAGTAGCGGCAAAAGTCAGAAGATCAATGGAAT
>JACDAY010000284.1 GCA_013695195.1 Blastocatellia bacterium
CATCAAGTTTTAAGCCTTTTTTATATGTAAAAATAGCTACAACGATCGCGGCGAAAAACGACCGACCGAGATTCACCGCGAAAGCATCAAGGCTTGTGACCTTGATAAAAAGCCCGCCGGTGCTCCACAAAATGACAGCGATCAGGACGAAATAAACAGGTGAGATGGATTGGGGTCGATTACCGCTCATTAGAAAATTGAAGTGTAAATTGGAATACCGGCAATATCAATCAATGTGATAACGATTAATATCTTCTTAAGCTTCAATCCTATTTATAGGATCTGCGGGAAACAAACCGTTGACGAGATGCCTTATTTTTGAAACAATATAGGCATCAAACGTCACCACCTTACTAAATTCTAGTTTGTGAAAAACTTAAGAAAAATTGGCAACTGTACAAAACAAATTAGCTTCTTAGCAAAAGTTTACGAATTAATACAGGTCGCTTCCATTATACCCTCATGCAGTTTGTATTTGGGATTTGGCTGCAAACACCATAACGCTAACACTTTCGAAGATTGAGTCTTAAAATCATTCCCTTAGCTCGGTCTTCCACAAGGAGAATAATGATTAAAAATATCGTACGCCCGCATGTCGCCGCACTCGCCTTTATCCTCAGCCTGACTACTTTCGCCGCAGCCCAAACATCGCCTTCAACAGATTTTTCAAACATTAAAATCGGAAACTTCGGCCAAATGGACGAACGTTATTATCGCGGAGCGCAGCCGGAGAAAGATGATTATGCCGCGCTGGCGGCTTTGGGTGTAAAAACCGTGATAGATCTTCGCAACGATCCGACGGACTACGAAAAACCCGCAGTCGAGGCTCTCGGAATGAAGTATGTAAATCTTCCGATGAGCGGTTGGAAATACGCTGAGGATGAAATGGTCGAGCAATTCATGAAAATCATGAACGATTCTGAAACCGGTACCGTATATGTCCACTGCAAAGCCGGGAAACATAGAACCGGACTTACGGGAGCGGTTTACCGCTTTAACAAATACGGCTGGGATTATGACAAGGCCTACAAGGAAATGAAAAATTACAACTACACGTCGTGGCCGGTTCATTTCAACATAAAGTCATACGTGAGAGCATATTCAAAGAAATTTGAAGCCGCGAAGCTGGCTTCGGCCGCAGCGACGCAAACCGCGGCACAGGCAAGCGTCCAGGGAACCAACTAAAAGATTCGCATTATATTTAAAAAGGCTGTCTTACCTTGAGGTGAGACAGCCTTTTTGTTTCAATGCCGAAACTTTATTGGTAAATGTCCGCTGCGCTCTTTGTTTTTGACCACTGGATCTTTTCGATATTTTCCGGGTCGGCGGCAAGTATGCGGTCGCTCATGTCATCAGTCCGCAGTTTCAAAGGCAAATTCAGGTAATAAACTATACTGCCGATCGGATTTTTTTCATCAGGCGCATCGAGCTCGCGGACTTCGGCGTCAAGACGTTTTCGCTTGAAAATCTTTTTCAATATTTCCTGCGTTCTGTCCGTATCTTTTGTTTTTATGGTCAGCTCCATGGAACGAAAAACGTTCTCCGACTCGTTGAATTCAAGCAGCCACAACAGCGCCAACGCGAAAAGACAAAGCGATATACCAAGATCCCAACGACCCACGCCGGCGGCCAAACCTAGCGCAAGGCTTATTAGCAGCACGGTAACTTCCTTGGGGTCACGGATATTTGTACGGAAGCGGACAAGCGAGACGGCGGCGAAAATGGCGAAGGCGCGGGCCGCGTTGTCGCCCACGATCATCATTAAGGCCGCGGCAACCACGGAGAGCAGTATCTGCGTCTGCGATACGAACAGGCTGCGCCTGAACAGGTGAATATCCTTTCGCGGACGAAAAGCCAGAATTCCCGACAGAACCACGGCCAGAAGCAAACGCAGAATAATTCTGACGCTGCTTTGGGCCCAATTCTCAGTCTCCTGACCAGGCGCGGCAGCGGCGGAATCGCCCATCATGGATAAAAACGGATTGCCTTCATCAGGCGCAGGCGCTGTGTTTGAATTTTGAAAATTCGACGCAGGCGCGGTGGTGTCGGGATTGTAAACAGCGTCGCGGGCACGGCTTGCAAACAAAAGAACCACGAGCGCGGCAGCAAAAAGTACCGCTATCAGGACGGCTAATCTTGCACGTTTCATCAATTAATTTCTGCGAGATTTGAGCCGGCAGCCCGGTCGAGCTCGACAATCCTGTTTTTTACCGCTCGTGTATACGTGTCGATATC
>JACDAY010000302.1 GCA_013695195.1 Blastocatellia bacterium
CCGATGCCGGTATTATATGCACAAAACGAGATTTCGCCTTCCTGTGTACCGTAGGGAATGATGCACATTTCGGTGCGGCGGAAATCGTAGTTGAACAGATCCTGGAACCACATTCCCGCGATAAACAGGAAGTTCCACGGGTCCTGACGGCGTTTTTCGATGTCTTCCGCCGTTCTGTCTCCGCCGACCTTGCCGTAATCCTTGCCCGATAGACCAAACGATTTATCGAATTTCTTCAATATACCGCCGAGCGTCAAACTGTCTGGGGCACCGTAAGGATTGTAATTTTTGAGCAGTGCGAGACCCATCATGATGTTCGAGAACCACTTGCCGCGGTTCGTGTCCGTGATGTGCTGCATGTCCTTGACCAAGCCCTGAATGTGCAGGAACTGCGGGACGGGAGCCATTTCCTTTGTTTCCTTGTTGACCATAACGGCCGTGCCGACGCCGCAATTCGGGTGGCATCCGCATGAAACCTGTCCCCAATCGCTTTCAGGGCCGTGAACAACGTCGGCGAAATCGGCGAACGCTCCCATCAGGCTCAACGGAAACCAATCGCGCGTCGGCTCTGTAATGCCGACTTGCTTTTGCACGTCGATTGCCAGATGCGACAGCGTATATCGCTGCTGCAGTCGGCGCTGTTCGGTGATCAGCTCGTCGCGTCCTGTAAATGAGACGGGCTGAAACGCGATGAACGAGATCTTCTTCGGATTTTCCAGAGCGAAACGAATGATCGTTCCGACCTGATCGTTATTTACGCCGTTGACGAGCGTTGTAACAAGGATAATGTCAACGCCGGCTTCGTGTAGGTTGTTGATAGCACGGAGTTTAACATCAAAGAGATTTCCGATCTGTCGGTGCGAGTTGGCATCGTTGCCGATGCCGTCAAACTGCAAATAAACGAAACGCAAACCGGCTTCGGCGGCTTCGCGGCAAAACTCTTTCGATTTGGCGAACTCAATGCCATTAGTCGCGGCCTGCACCGAGTTGTATCCGACCTTTCGCGCATATCGGATCGCGTCAAGGAAGTAAGGCGACAACGTCGGCTCACCGCCCGAGTACTGCACCGACATCTGGCGGCGCGGCTTGATCTGGATCGCATTGTCGAGAATTTCGCTGACATCTTCCATGCTCAATTCATGGACAAAACCGACCTGATTTGCGTCCATGAAGCACGGGTCGCACATCATGTTGCAGCGGTTTGTCAGATCGACCGTCAAAACAGCTCCGCGGCCATATTTAACCGACGAAGTTCCGTGATTATGCAGCTTTTCGTCGTTGTGCGACTCAATGTCGCGTCCCGGGAAAAGCGTTTCGATATGCTGCAAAAATTTGGCGTCGATGGCCATCATATCCTCAAAATGGCCGTGCGTCGGACAGTCTTTGATCATCCAGACTTCACCGTCACGTTCGATGATCTGTGCCTTTATCTCACCGACATTTTCGTTTATAAGCGTCGCAACCTCGCGGTTGCCGCCGAGGATCTCTTCGCGTGCTTCGATCACACAATTCGGGCAAAGCGAATCCGTCTGCCGCGGAAAGCCGAGCGTCGGCTTGGACTTCTGCCAGGACTTCAACAAAGGCTTGTCCGACCATTTAGGTATAAACGAAGCGTTGGGCTTAAATTGATTGACCGATTTGACGGTGTTAAAAACTCCACTAGCCACATAAGTCAGTCCTTTTTCAAAATGTTTTACAGGTTTCATAAATTGTTATATTTCCGAATAATTATTTTCGGTTAAAATGTATGTTGTTATTAAAAATTGTTAGCTGAGCGCCGAAAGCAAGATTTCGAACTGCAAGCAACGTGCCAGATTATAAAAAAATGTAACTGCTATGTTTACAGTAAGATAAATTAAAGATCGATTCTCCTTTAACCGTTTTACCTCTATTCAATACGATTCAAAATGACACACATTTATCAGATGTCAATAAATTAGTTATTTTGACACACAACATTATCCTGATTTCGATAAGATAAAAATCGCGAAATTTCCACAGGTTCAATGATTCATTAAACTTTCGCTTAATAATTTTTAACATAAACTAATTCATGATCCTTTTCGACTGTCCTTTTAGTGATTATATCAAAACGTTCACTAAATGTTCACTTTAAGCACTTATTTTATCTCTTACATGAAGGGGGAAAAGTCAAATAGCCATAAACACAGGATTTAAGGTAATAAAATAACACTTTACACGAAAATTTTTCTATGATAAATTTTCACTCACTTCAAGGGGACTTAAACTTTGCACTCCCTAGGCAATCAAATTCAACAGAACCACCGTTGAGCTAGATATACGAGACTAAAATAAAGCTTTTGTTAGATTCCGGGTAACTGAGAAACTATGTCCATTCGTTTTGGAACCTCCGGCTGGAGGGCAGTTATCGCAGATGATTTCACGTTCAAAAATGTAGAGATTGTTACGGAATCGATTTGCAGATATTTGACAGAAAGGGATAACGAAGAGGGACAAACTTTGATTATCGGGAACGATTCCCGGTTTATGGGCGAAAAGTTCGCCGCTGTCGCTGCCGGGATAGCGGTGAAAAATGGTTTCCGTGTGCTGCAGTGCACAGGGCCAACGCCGACGCCGACGATTTCTCATGCTATTCGCGATCAAAAAGCAGCCGGCGGCATGAATTTCACGGCTTCGCACAATCCACCCGAATATCAGGGCATTAAGTTTTCTAATTCGGACGGCGGGCCGGCACTTCCGGAAGCAACGAAGAGGATCGAGGAGATCATTCGTGAGCAATCAGCGGTCAGCGGTCAGCGGTCAGATCAGGATGCAGGCATTGGGAGTATTGAAAGTTTCGATCCGCGTCCGGCTTATCTGGACGATTTGAAAACCAAGATACGGTTTAAGGCAATCGCCGCGGCCAAAGGGAGATACGCATACGATCCGCTTTGGGGAACAGGCCGGGGGTATTTGGATAAAGCCCTTCGCGACGGCGGCCTTGAGGTCGAAACGCTGCACGATTGGCGAGACGTAACCTTCGGCGGCAGATCGCCGGAACCGGGCGAGAGTCAGATGGCCGAGCTTCGGGAAACTGTTATAAGCAAAGGCCTTACACTTGGACTTGCAACTGATGGCGACGGTGATCGCTTTGGAGTGATTGACAGTAACGGCGAGATGATAACGCCGAACCAATTAGTAGCTCTTTTAACGGATTATTTGGCGGAAAGCCGTGGTTGGACACAGGGAGTTGCACGAAGCGTTGCAACATCTCACCTGGTCGACCGTGTAGCCAAAGACAGAGGTTTGAAGCTGTATGAAACGCCGGTCGGTTTCAAGTTCATCGGCGAATTGATAAATAAAGACGAGATTATTTTAGGCGGAGAAGAGTCCGCCGGTCTTTCGATCAGAGGGCATTACCCCGAAAAGGACGGCATCCTTGCCTGTCTCCTTGCAGCCGAAGCGGTTGCGATTCGCGGCACAAGTTTGACCGAGCAGTTAAGCGAGCTTTACAGCCGTGTCGGGAAGCTTGAATCAGGACGGATCGGGGTCAAGTTGACGGATGAAGTTGCTGCAAGCCTGCAGCAAAAGCTGGAACGCGAGCCCACCGAAATCGCGGGACGCAAAATTGAAACGATAAATCGTATGGACGGCGTGAAGTTTTTATTCGCCGGGGGCAGTTGGATGCTGATGCGTCCATCGGGAACCGAGCCGCTGGTTAGAATCTACGCCGAAAGCGAGGACAAGACTGATTTGGAGGTGTTACTTGAGCAAGGCCGAAAATACTTATTGGACTAGTATGCAGTCGACACCTTCGATAAAGCGTCGGGCATCGAAAAAAGGCCGCATGGCGATCATGAGTTTGCCGAACAAGTCTCAATGGTGGGCTTTCGGAGTAACAGGCACCATGACATTGATGCTTTGCCTGACGATAAACTTCCGTGCTTTTTCGGAATTGAACAAGGAAGCCACGGAGAATTCATCATTGGACGCCCGTATCCAGAGTGTCACAAACGAAAATCTCGCCCTTCAGGAAGAGATACATTATTTAAAAAACGATTCTCATACAGTCGAACGTGAAGCCCGAAAATTCGGCTTGCGGCGTTCGGGTAAGTCGAGGGATGCAAGATGAAGGACGAGGGAAGAACTAAAATAATGGTTAGTGAATTACATATACCTTCTTCAGCCCTTTGCCATCAGCCCTTAAAAAGTTCCGGTGCAGACAAAATAGATAAGCGGAGATTCTATGCGTCAGCACATTCCCTGCCAATTGACAATCCGCCTTTTGCCTAACCTACTCCGCGTTGCCTTCAGGCCAGCCTTCCGAAAAAAAATCGCGGCTTGTGTTTCCAGAACATGAGCCGCACCACCCTTTAGATAGTTCAAAGTTCAAAGTCAAAAGTTCAAAGTCCGGTGAAAGTGCTCGTGGCAGAACGTGTTGACTTTCATCGTTAAAGGCGTGATAATCAGCGTTTGGGAATAGTTCTTTTTCATTTCAAAGCGTTTGAGGTGTCGCTTTTTCAAGAAGCGGCTCTAAAAAGGGTAAGCCGAGTGAAATTCTCGCACGATCGCGTCACTGTGAAACGATTTTGGATTTTAGATTTTGGATTTTGGATTTGAAACTGGCCGTAGCCTGCATTTCAATCCAAAACCAAAATCTAAAATCCAAAATAGTCAAGTCAGGACACCTGCCTGAAAACGTTTTTGCCATTTCGCATGTTTCGCGTCAAAACATTCGGGCAGACACGGTTTTTCTTTTAAAAAAGTACGCCCTGTTTTTCTTGTCTAAGTGATTTTAGACGCGGAAACCGGGGCGTTTTTATTTTGAGAAAATTTAGTTTACAACCGAAAAGATTGGTGGTTGCGGTGATATTGGTGAGTGCAGCCGTGACATTTGGCTGCGAAAGCAAAATTAACCAGCCCTATTCGGACACGCGCGAGGTTACGGACGATCTCGGGCGAACGGTTAGTGTTCCCAACAGGATCGAGCGTGCGATCTCACTTGCTCCGAATCTGACAGAAATGATTTTTGCGGTCGGGGCGGGAGGTAAACTGGTCGGGGTCACCACATTCTGTAATTATCCTGTTGAAGCACAGCAAATACGCAAGGTGAGCGACACGCAAACGCCGAATATCGAAAGCATAATCGCCCTAAAGCCGGATATTGTATTTGTATCGACGGCATCGCAGCTCGAGACTTTTATGCAGACTTTGGAAGCCCAGAAAATAGCAGTTTATGTAACTAATCCGCAAAATGTCGACGAGATCATCGGAAATCTGAGACAGTTTGGCACCCTGTTTCAGAGTGAGGGCAAAGCGGAAACGTTGATCTCGGAACTTTTTAGACGTATCGGTGAAACTGGACGAAAAGTCGATGGCCAAGAAAAGGTTCGAATTTTTGTGCAGATATCAAATGAGCCGCTTTTTACAATTGGGAGTGAATCGTTTCTGACGGAGATCATCGAACGCTCCGGTGGGGTTTCGGTAACGAAAGACGTCGCGACGGCATACCCGAAATTAAGTAAGGAGACTGCTTTGGCATTGAATCCGGAAGCGATAATTCTATCGGACAGCGACGATAATAAAGAGCCGAACTATGTTTTTAAAAATTCACCGGCGTTTAGGAACGGTAAAATTTTTCGTATAAATGCCGACATGATATCACGTCCGGGGCCACGATTAGTTGACGCGATGGAGCAGCTTGCCACGGCTTTGCATCCCGAGAAGTTTTGAGTAGGAACGGAAGGTCAGAACCACCTGCGATAGCGGGGTGGTTGAAGATAAGTGTAAATGTCATCCGGCTTGTCAAATAACCGTATTAAACCACCCGCTACCGCATGTGGTTCTGACAGGTCCTTGCGTCTCGGCGGTTCACTAATTCTGTTGCTTTTGATCACGCTTTTGGCGGCAGCGCTTTTGGGCAGCGAGAGGCTTTCGTTTTTTGACCTGAACGATCAGCAGCGGTCGATTCTTTTTGATATTCGCCTTCCACGCATTCTTCTTGGAGCATGCGTTGGTGCGAGCCTTGCGGTTGCCGGAGCCGGTTTGCAGGCATTACTGCGAAATCCTTTGGCGGAGCCGTATCTGCTGGGCGTTTCGAATGGAGCAGCATTGGGCACCATGCTCGCCTTCGCGTTCTTTGAAAGCTGGAGTTTTGCTCGTCCGATATTCGCTTTCGCCGGTGCGGGAATCGCGACTTTCGCCGTATATCAAATGGCGAAAGGCCGTGCCGGTATGAATGTCGAGCGGCTTGTGCTTTCCGGCGTGATCGTAACGACGTTTTTGTCGTCAATAATCGTCCTGCTGACTAGCCTGCTCGACGCGGCAAAGCTTAGGGGCTTTACATTCTGGCTTTTGGGCGATCTGTCGCAGGCGACGATCGACGGCTTTTATTTTACATTAGCTGCGGCCGTCGTAGGGACGATTGTTTTGAGTTCGCAAGCCAAAGCATTGAATCTAATGATGATAGGCGAACGTGATGCCTTCGATTTCGGTGTCGAGGTGGGTAGAGTTCGAATTATCGTTTTTTCGTTATCGAGTATTTTGGTCGGAACTGCGGTAGCGGCGAGCGGCTCGGTTGGCTATGTCGGGCTGATCGTACCGCATCTCGTCCGGCTTGCGATAGGGAGCGACAACCGACTCGTTGTTCCATTCTCGGCGATATCAGGAGCGATCTTTGTCGTGTTGGCGGACACGGTTGCGAGAACTGCCATCGCACCGAGGGAATTGCCGGTCGGAGCTATCACGGCGTTGATCGGCGCACCGTTGTTTATTTATTTGTTGAAGAGAAGTTAGGTCAGAACACCCGCTAACGCAGTTAGTTGGTTCTGACAAGAGAAATGCTTGAAGTTCGGAACATCACAATTAGTTACGGCAAAACCGCGGTCTTGAAAGACGTTTCGTTCGGCCTTAATAACGGCGAGATAATAGCGGTTCTCGGTGCAAACGGTGCGGGAAAGACGACCTTAATACGGGCTCTGAACGGCACTTTGCCTGTCTCGAAAGGCGAAATACTGTTGGATGGTAAACCGTTCGGGTCGTTTTCGAGACGACAAATCGCTCAAAAGATTGCGGTTGTCGCTCAGGAAAATGAGACGAAATTTCCTGTAACCGTGCGGGAATTTGTACTGTCAGGTCGTTTTGCACGCGGAACTGCATTTGGTTGGGAAACCCGGGACGATCTGCGAATAGCCGAGAATGCTTTGCAGAATTGCGATCTTTCTAATTACAGCGGCCGTTTGATGAACGAGCTTTCGGGCGGCGAGAGGCAGCGGGTCGTTTTGGCAAGAGCTTTGGCAACGGACGCAGGCATTTTGATGCTTGATGAACCAACCGCAAACCTTGATCTGGCACATCAGGGAATGATGTTTCGCCTTGTCCGCGAACGGTGCAAGAACGATGACTGCTCGGCAATTATAATCACGCACGACTTGAATTTGGCGTCGGAATTTGCGGATCAGATCGTTTTGCTAAAGGACGGAAAGTTTTTTGCAAAAGGAACGCCAAAGGAAATTTTGCGACCGGAAAATTTGAATGGAGTTTTTGATGTGAAAGTCCTGCTGGATGAAAATCCGGTAAGTGGAAAGGTGAGAGTAACGACGATTTATTAGACGCGTTCTGAGGAGTGACCTCAGAACATAAAGACAAACGACGCAAGGGAAGTTTGGTTAAAGCCAACGCTGCCCACGCAACCGTGAATCGACTGCGGAAAAGTGGAGTGCGGATTCGGAAATTAATAACACAAATTCCGCAATCCGCACTACCAAATCCGTTCAGATGAGCCGGGAACTTTGCCCGTTTGTTAAACCTACAAACCATTCTGCGATGGGCAGAAAAGGAGACAGGATGAGAGTTTATAGAGTTCTTAGAGTACTCGGTTTTATTTGTTTTTTGACACTGAATTTCGCCGCACAGAACGGGTATTCGATTAGCGGAACGGTGAACGATTCGGGCCGGCCGATAAAAGGAGCGGTCGTAACTTTGACGCCGGACGGCGAAACTGTTCCGAAATATACGAAAGAGACAAACGCGGAAGGTTTCTACGGATTTTACGCAGCACCCGGAAAATACACGCTGAAGGCGATAAAAAAACAAGATAATATTGTCGGGTCTTCCGCTGTCTCAATTGTCGAGATTCGTTTCGGCAATCCGGAAACCGTTAATATTAAGCTTTCGGAAACGGCTGCGATACGTGAAACTGTGACGATCTCGGCAGATGCCGAACAGCCTCTCGACGAAGTTTCAAAATCGGTAAACATAATCGACGCTCAGGAAATGCGTGACCGTGCGGATTTTTCCCTGGCCGAAACATTGAAAACGATTCCTGGTTTTCGCGTTCAGCAACTGGGTGGTTTTGGCAGGACGGCGAGTATTAAAACACGCGGGCTCCGCAATCAGGACACGGCGATTCTTATAGACGGAATTCGTTTCCGTGACGCTTCGTCGATCACGGGCGACGCTTCGGCGTTTTTGTCGGACTTTACACTGACGAGCGTTAATAAAATAGAGGTTTTACGCGGCGCGGGTTCATCGCTATACGGGACAAATGCCATCGGCGGAACCGTGGATTTTCAAACTCCGAAGCCGAAACCCGGCTTTCACGGGCAGGTTTCGGGAGCTTTCGGCGGACTCGGACTTGGACGCTTTCGCGGGAACATTTCCGATGGAACCGACGACGGCAAGTTCAATTTCAATCTGGCTGTTTCGCGGACGGCTTACACCAAAGGCATCGACGGCGAGGACGACGCTCACAACACAAATTTTCAAAACCGCATCGAGTATAACCCCTGGAGCAAGACAAACATTTCGGCCCGCTTTTTTGTGTCCGATGCATATGTTCGGCTTAATTCAAATCCCGATACGCTCGGCGACCCGCCGATTTCAAATTCGTCCATCGTCAATGCCGAACAGGGCGTGAATTTCATTTTCGACGTGAATGATCCCGACAATTTTCAAAAATCCAGGTTCTTTAACGGACAGGTAGTATTGACGCAGGTCATTACCGACGATCTGGTTTTTCAAGGCTATTATTCGGGCTTGAAGACCTCGCGAAAGAATGACAACGGATTGCTCGGCGTTCCTTTTCAAAGTGCCTCGACGAGCTTTTTTGACGGAACTATACAGACTGCAAACGGCCATTTCAACTGGACGCCGAACAGCACAAACACGATCACCGCCGGCTACGAATTCGAGCACGAAAAATACGGCAATGACGGTTTTACGCCTGATGGTTTGGGCAATTTCCTTACGCGGGGTTTTCAATCGAGCAATACTATTTATGTTCAGGATCTTCTGAGTTTAGTAAACGGCCGTCTTCAGATCGCAGGTGGTTTTCGGGCACAGTTTTTTAATTTGAAATCGCCGGATTTCAGTTTGACCAATGCTCCGTACACGAATCTGACGCTCGAAAACCCGCCGGCCGCATACACATTTGACGGCTCGGCTTCGTATTATTTTCAAAAACCCGGCACAAAGCTTCGCTTTCACGCCGGGAACGGATATCGGGTTCCGTCTTTATACGAACGTTTCGGGACGTTCTTCAGTACATTCGGCAAGGCGGAATTCGTCGCGCTCGGCGACCCGAATCTGAAGCCCGAAAAGACTTTCGCGTTTGACGGCGGCCTCGAGCAAAATATACTTGGCGGTAAGGGAAAGGTCACGGCTGTATATTTCTATTCGAATCTGATCGATGCTATCGGTTTTGGAAATGAGGCTCCGAGCATCGGAGACACAATCCGGCCGTTCGGCGGTTACGTGAACACGAAAGGCGGGACCGCGCGCGGGCTGGAATTAAGCGGGGATTTTCGCCCCTCCGGAACAACCGATATATTTGCTTCGTACACTTTTACGAACAGCGGCCAGCGTGACACACAGGTTTCCGGAAGCGGAATTTTTCGCACACTCGGCATACCTCGGCATCAATTTACGTTGGTTGCGACACAAAGATTCAAACGCTTCTGGGTTAATTTCGATTTTGCGGCGTCCAGCGGTTATCTGGCGCCAATATTTAGTAGCACAAATTTCGAGACTTTGGTTTACCGGTTCGAAGGGAATCGCAAGGCGGATTTGACGGCCGGTTATACCTTTCCTTTGAATGCTGACAAATTTAATTTGAGGATATTTGGCACCATTGAGAATTTATTCGATTATGAGTATTACGAAAACGGATTTCGGACAGCTGGGATCAATGGTCGAGTTGGTTTGAGCTTTGGGTTTTAAAGGTTTTCCTACGAAAAAGCGCAGAAAAATTGAAAACTTGGCCAATAACCGAATAAGCAGATTACCGGGAACTACGTGAAAAGCGCCAATTTGATCAAGATTCAGAATGATTTTTCGCATTCTTTCGCGTAATTTGTTGATGTGATAATTTTTTTATATGACATCGGCGGAAAACCGTGTTATCATCGTAAAAAAAGAGGTGAATGATGAAGACAAGAATAGCGATTCTTATATTTTGCATTTCCGTCTTTGCGTTTCCTGGGTATGGCCAAGGGAATACGGATTATAGCGATAGCGATTCGAAAAGCGTGCCGCAGAGCGTGCCCAAAAGCGTACCGAAAAGCGTGACGAACGCCAATCTTGAAAAGTTTCGGCGGAACCGCGTAAAGGCGCTGAAAGAGCTTCGCGAAAATTACGACCAGCTCGGTTTTCCTTCGCCTAAAGAAATGGCTCGGCAAAATGAAAAGAGCCGGGTTGAAATGGCGGAGCTTTCGGCACGATTCGAAGCGGAACGTTTGGAAAGGGAAAGGCTCGCTGCTCAGATTGCAGCAGAATCCAGGAAACAAAATGATTTAGGTGAATCGGAAAACCCGCCTAATTTTTCGCCGCAATACAGAGACCGGTATTATGAGTGGTATGGCGGAGGATATAGTCAGAGAAATCGGCGTGGTGGTTATTACAACTTGCCGGGATACGGATGGCCCGGATCGCAGCCGAGGTTTCCGAGTTCGAGAAAGCGGCGTCCATACTGGCAGCCATGGTAAATTTGTGGTTTTTGAGTTTTCGATGAGCGCGGATTATGATTATTAAACATTTTCCGCGTTCATTTTTTTAAATATGATAAAAGACGGTTGGGAAGCGGTAATCGGCATGGAAATCCATGCACAGCTCGCGACGGCGACGAAGATATTCTGCAGTTGCGCTGTGCAAACCGGCGGCGAGCCAAATGCCAACACATGCCCTGTCTGTCTTGGGCTGCCCGGAGCTTTGCCGGTTTTGAACCGCCGCGTTGTCGATCTCGCGGCACGGGCGGCGTTGTCGCTTGGATTGCAAATTCACGAAACTTCGATTTTTGCACGTAAAAACTATTTTTATCCCGATCTGCCGAAAGGCTATCAGATATCGCAGTACGACAAACCGTTTTCCTCTAACGGCTCGTTGACGATACTTACTTCCGAGCGTGACGATCAGGGCCGGGCCGTAGAATGGAAGCCGATGACGATCCGACTCGAACGTATGCACCTGGAAGAAGACGCGGGGAAGAACGTACATGAAGGGCTGCCTGATGTGGACAAATATTCTTATGTCGATTTGAACCGTGCCGGAACGCCGCTCGGCGAGATCGTTACCGCGCCTGATTTCAGAACATCATGGCAGGCTTACGATTACGTAAATCACATCCGCCGTGTTCTGCAATGGGTCGGTGCCAGCGATGCCGATATGGAAAAGGGAAATCTTCGCTGCGAAGCGAATGTGTCCGTGCGGAAGATCGGCGAAACCGGCTTTAGAAATAAGGCCGAGCTAAAAAATCTCAATTCAGTGAGATTTATGCAGAAAGCCATAGAATTCGAAATTGAGCGACAGATCGATGCTCATGAAAAGGGCGAGGCGGTAAATCAGGAAACGCGGCTCTGGGACGAAAAGAATCAGATAACACGGGTGATGCGCTCCAAGGAAGACGCTCACGATTACCGGTATTTTCCCGAGCCGGACCTTCAACCGCTCACGGTTACTAATGAGTTTATTGAATCTGTAAAATGCTCGATACCGGAATTGCCGCATGCAATGCGCGACCGTTTTATCGATGTTTACGGTTTGAGTTTTTCCGACGCTTCACAGCTTGTAAATGATAAAGGACGTGCGGAGTATTTCGAAACGACTGCAAGGCGGACTTTGAACCCGAAGATGTCAGCTAATTGGGTTTTGGGCGAATTGACCCGCGAGTTGAATAACTCCGGTAAGACGACAGCCGAAAGCCTTGTAACAGCCGAAGACCTTGCCGAATTAATAAAAACCCTCGAAGCCGGGAAGATCAACAACAGCCAGGCCAAGGAAGTGTTCATCGAGATGTTCAACACCGGAAGCTCGGTTGCCAGAGTGATAGAGGATAAAGCTTTCGAACAAGTCTCGGATCCCGGTGCGATAGAGAAAATCGTCGACGAAATCATTGCAGCGAACGAGGCCCAAACCGCTGCTTATCGCGCCGGGAACGAAAAACTTTTCGGATTTTTTGTTGGACAGGTGATGAAAGCTTCGCAAGGAAAGGCGAATCCTAAAATTGTGAATGAAATATTAAAGTCGAAGTTATGAAATTGGAGAGCAAGATGGCCGTAGTAACCGGCGCGACGAAGGGAATAGGCTATGCTATTGCAGAAACGCTCTTGCAAAACGGGGCGAAGGTATTAATTTGCGGACGGGACAAAAGCGATTTGCGGGCGGCGGTCGAAACTTTGTCTGTTCACGGCCGCGTCGAAGGAGAAATTTGCGATGTTCGTAGTGAGGATCAGGTGCGAAAGTTGTTCGATCAATGCGAACGGTTATTTGGTGGGTTGGATATTCTGGTCAACAATGCCGGAATCGGCATTATGGGCAAAACGGTCGGGGAAATGACCGGCGATGAGTTTCGCCAAACTCTCGAAACAAATCTCTTTGGCGTGTTTTATGCCTGTCATCATGCGCTTCCAATACTAAAAAAAAGCGGCGGCTATATTATTAATATTTCGTCATTGGCCGGGCAAAACGCCCATCCGGGAATGGCAGCTTATAATGCCTCGAAATTCGGGCTAAACGGTTTTTCGGAAGCCTTGATGCAGGAAGTAAGGCAGGACAATATAAAAGTCAGCTATATTTGCCCGGGCAGCGTCAATACGGAGTTCGGTGGCGACAGCCCGAACACTGAAAAGTCTTGGCAGCTTAAGCCTGATGATATTGCGCAAGTTGTGATAAATCTTTTAAAAATGGACGAGAGAGCTTTGCCGAGCAAGGTCGAGATCAGGCCGAGCAAGCCGCCGAAGAAGTAAATAAACAGCAGTTTAAGTTATCGGTATTTAGAAAAAAAAGTGCAAAGCCGCACTTTTAGGACTGCAACTTAATTACAAAACTTTGAAAATCAGCTTGTTAATCTTTCATATTTCGGTTAAAACCATTCGAGCGGTTGGATTACATATCGTGAGTGCG
Source organism: Blastocatellia bacterium (assembly GCA_013695195.1). Lineage (GTDB taxonomy): Bacteria > Acidobacteriota > Blastocatellia > Pyrinomonadales > Pyrinomonadaceae > OLB17. The sequence continues at coordinate 13,357 of JACDAY010000302.1, forward strand.
GTTGCCTACGCTCCGTAAACTCAGATCCATAGTGGTTAATGTATAAGCACCAGCCTGGGTTAAAATAACTAAATGCAAATCGCCCGAGTTATCGGTACTGTAGTTTGTACGGTGAAAAATCCATCGCTGGACGGGCGAAAGCTTCTTATTGTTCAGACTCTGGACGCCGAATTAAAGTCCAAAGGAAATCCGATGATCGCTCTGGATGCTGTCGGGGCGGGCGTCGGCGAGCTTGTGTTCTGGTGCCGTGGCAAGGAAGCATCCTTTCCGTTCAAGCGCGATGAGACACCAACAGACTGCACTATTGTCGGGATCATAGATTCGGAGCAGCATGTACACAGGAAATGAGCTTTCAGCGCTCAGTGGTCAGCAAGAAAAATTCAGAACTGATAGCTGACTGCTGATTGCTAGAGAAAATGCTTCTAGCACGCGTAATCGGAAATGTCGTGGCAACGCAGAAAAATCAGCGGTATGAAGGCTCGCGCGTGATGCTTTGCCGGCAGATAACGCCGGAGGGTTCGGATATGGAATACACCTGCCTGGCGCTCGATTCCGTCAGTGCAGGCGAAGGAGATATAGTCGTTATTGCTCAGGAAGGCTGGTCGGCTTCGACCGCAGCCACCGGAAAGCCGGGAGCGGCGATAGATTCGGCGATAGTCGGCATTGTCGATTACATAGATTTGTTACCGAAGGAAAAATAAAGGCGGCGGAGCTTGTCAGAACCGGGAGCGGTAGCGACCGGGTTCCCGTCAGAACGGCCAAGTCAAAAACCCCTTAAGCGAAGAACCGGTGGCAGCGGTTCCCGGTTATGACAGCCTTGATTTAAAACCAGGTTTTATGTCCCAAACCACCACACGACAACTAGCCGAAAAGATCGCACAAATGATCGACGCTGAAACTCAATCCACTGATCTGAGTTCGCTGGCATCGAGCATTGATAAAATAAACGACCGTCTTGATAGACTCGAACTTGCTTCCGGGATTCCGCACTCCGCACTACGCAGCATTCAGCAATCAATCCATCCTAGTCAGGATCGTTTTGAGGTCATAGAAGCCGTCGCTGACGAAGTTCTCGCACAGTATAAAAACGAAAAGGCCTGCAAGTTCGAACCGAACGGGAAGCCCTGCGATCACTGCTCAATGTGCAGCTCCCGCGGGTTTTAGGGTAAAGCCGCCCGTCCTGGCGGCTGTCCTGAGTGCGTCTCGACTCGGCTAGCGTGACATTCACCGGACAGCCCGAAAGATGCCGGCGTTACTCGCTCAACGATTTGCCGGAGCTGTCTGCGGCCTTCTCAGAGAATTAGCGTCACCGATATTCTGAGCAGTTCTTGCAC
>JACDAY010000304.1 GCA_013695195.1 Blastocatellia bacterium
CGTATCACTGTTTGCAGAAACAAGCCATAGATTTTCGTCTTTGGTGGAGGAATTGAAACTAATGTCCTTATTCGGCAATTTGCTTTGAACGAATTTGTAATCGGCTTCAAAATCTTTGTTTTTGAAATAGTATCGAACCCGGTCGTCGTTATAAGTCGTAGCGATAAGTTCATCGCTGACTTCCGAAAAAGTCGCGCCGCCGAAATCGACTTTCTTCATCGGATCGCTTTCGACGATTTCTTCTTTTCCCGACGCGACATCGAGCAGAACTAGCTGAGACAAATCGGGATTGCCTTTGTTCGTTTCGATATAAACACGCTTATTGTCTTTGTGAAACCGGATCGCCGAGCACTCCTCAAAAACATTGCACGAATAAATCACACGTGGTTTTTCGCCGTCGAGCAGCAAAATTTCCGTATCGCCCGATTGTGGTGATCGAATCGCCAAACGCATTTTATCGGCATTGTCAAAAATCACGCCTTGTAAACGGTCTTTGTTTTCGGTTACCAGAGTCCGCTCACCCGTCGAGACTTTCACTTTATAAACGTCATGCCAGGCTTTGTCGCGCTCGTTCAAGCCGACGTAAATCGTATCCGGGTCGCTTTCGGGCACGCCGTATATAAAAGCTCGAACACCTTTTGCGTCGGTCAAATTTCTCGCCGTCGGAACTTCCAAATCTTTTGCTACAGTTTCCGCCGGATTAACGGCGTAAACATTAAAGTTTTCGTCGCCGCCTTTGTCCTGTGTGAATAAAATGTATTTGCCGTCCTGTGACCAGAAAAAACCCGGAATCGGACGATCGGTGCGGTTTGTAATAAGCTTTGCATTCGCAAAAGGCTCATCCGTTTTTTTTACCCAAATATTTCGCGTGTCGTTATACGGTTTGATAAAGGCAATATACTTGCCGTCGGGCGAAATTTGAGCTCCGGCAATTTCCGGGTTTCCAAAGAAGATTTCACGGTCGATCAACGCCGGCGGCTGCGCAAAAGCAAATGCTGCAACTGCTGTGATGATCACAAAAATACTCAATAAGTTGGAGATTGTTTTCATAGTTTTAGATTCCTTTGGGGATGAATACGCACAGTTACGTTAGATTGTTCAAACAAAATTTTACCAAACATCACCACTCCAGGCACGTTTGCGAAATTTCTGTTCATTCCAAAATCCTTTTATCAATTCGATTTTCGGTTCGTTAGCATTTTCCAACAGAACGCTCACAACATCGAAACGATAAGAACTTTGCTGCAGCCCGAAAATTCTCCGGTAAACGCGTGCAGTCCGCGTGATCTGCCGCTGCTTTCGCAAATTGACACTCGCCAGTGGCGACGCGAAATCAGCCGAACGCCTGGTTTTTACTTCAATAAAGCAGACGATTTCACCATCAAGAGCAATAAGGTCGATCTCCCCGGCAACCTGAACACCTTTGGTATTCCGCCCGATAGGCACTTTGAAGTTGGCAAGGATGAGCCGGTATCCGTTATCAACAAGAAGATCTGCCGCCAATTTTTCGCCCGCCCGCCCCGTCGCACTTGAACTCTGAGCCGCAGGACGTATATCCTGATTTGTAATCGAAAAAATTTCGGACATTTCAAAGGGAATTTATGAACTCACATTATACCAAATATTTTTTTGCGGCAACAACGATTCTCGGTTTCATAACAATAAATATCGTCTGTCAGACGAAACCGAAGCCTCAATCGCCCCGGATCATAAGTTTTGATAAACCGGTGATACACCGGATAGATCCGGCGACTTTGCCAAAGCCGTTCGCAACCGAAAGCGCCCGGCGGAATTCAAAACAGATTTCGCCGCCGGCAAATGCCGCATTATCGGTGCCAAAAGGTTTTAAAGTCAATGTGTTTGCCGAGGGCGGATTTACTTATCCTCGCTGGATGGCGTTAGCCCCGAACGGAGACGTTTACGTCGCCGACTCACGGGCAAATTCCGTGATTGTTTTGCGTGATAAAAATAAGGACGGCGTTGCGGAAGAGCGGTTTATTTTTGCGGAAAAACTTTCGCAGCCTTTCGGGATGGCTTTTCACAAGGATTGGTTTTATGTGGCAAATACAGATTCGGTCGTCCGGTTTAAATACAAACCGGGTCAAACCAAAGCCGAGGGACAGGCCGAGAAAATCATCGAACTTACTGAAGGCGGCTATAATCAGCATTGGACGCGGAATATTATATTTTCGCCCGATGGCACAAAGCTTTTTGTATCAATCGGTTCGGCTTCGAACGTTAGTGTCGAGACGGATCCGCGTCGCGCTGCGATCTCTGTCTATGACCCAGACGGCAGGAACCATCGCATTTACGCTTCCGGCCTGCGAAACCCTATTGGCCTTTCGTTCAATCCGGCAAATAACCAGCTTTGGACGGCTGTCAATGAACGCGACGGGCTTGGCGATGACCTCGTTCCCGATTATGTAACATCGGTAAAGGAAGGCGGATTCTACGGATGGCCGTTTTCCTACATCGGCCAAAATGAAGAGCCGCGCCGCAAAGGCGAAAACCCGGAGCTTGTGAAAAAAGCCATTATTCCAGACGTTCTCGTTACATCTCATTCCGCTGCTTTGGGTCTCGAATTTTATGACGGAAAAATGTTTCCGGCCGAATATCAGGGCGATGCATTTGTCGCACTTCACGGCTCGTGGAACCGCCAAAAACTGACCGGCTACAAGATCATCCGCATCGATTTCAAAGACGGCAAATTCATCGGTAATCGATACGAAGATTTCGTCTCCGGCTGGCTGCCCAATGAATCCGGCAACGAAGTCTGGGGACGTCCGGTTGGCTTATTAGTCCACGCCGACGGCTCGCTCTTGATAGCCGATGACGGCGGAAAGAAAATTTGGCGTGTGAGCTACGAAAAATAAAACATGACGCTGAAGGCGTCAACGTTTATAGCCCAGGGTTTCTACACTGTTAGTTTGGCTTATTCTATCTATTACGCATATGACACACAATCTTTTTAATACACTCCAAAGATTCAAAACGGGCAATGGACAGGACGGCATTTTTTATTCGCTTCCGCAGCTTGAACGCGAAGGCATCGGAAAAATCTCGCATCTTCCAATCTCAATGAGGATCATTTTGGAGTCCCTTCTCAGAAACTACGACGGTGGGAAAAAAGTCAGCGAACAAAATATACGGGCACTCGCCGGCTGGGGAGCTGAAGATGAACGTAGCGAGGAGATACCGTTTGTTGTCGCCCGGGTGATTTTACAGGATTTCACCGGCGTCCCGCTGCTTGTCGATCTGGCGGCAATGCGGTCTGCGGTTTTGCGGATGGGAAAGGATGTCGGCGTAATTGAGCCGCTCGTTCCGGTCGATCTCGTCATCGACCACTCGGTACAGGTCGACTATGCGGGCAGCGAGGCCGCGTATCAGCGAAATACCGAAATGGAGTTTAAACGCAACGAGCAGCGGTACCGGTTTTTGAAATGGGGAACACAGGCGTTTAACGGATTCAGCGTTATCCCTCCGGGAATCGGAATCGTGCATCAGGTTAATCTCGAATATTTGGCGAAAGGCGTTTTTGAGCGGGACGGAGTATATTTTCCGGACTCGCTTGTCGGCACGGATTCCCATACGACGATGATAAACGGCCTGGGCATTGTAGGTTGGGGCGTGGGCGGAATAGAGGCCGAGGCCGGAATGCTCGGGCAGCCGGTTTATTTTCTTACCCCGGACGTAGTCGGTGTTCATCTGACCGGCGATCTACCGCAGGGATCAACCGCAACCGATCTTGTCCTTCGGATTACGGAGATGTTGCGCAAAGCAAACGTCGTTGGAAAATTCGTAGAATTTTTCGGCACGGGCGCGGCGGCATTGAATGCAACGGACCGGGCAACAATAGGAAACATGGCGCCCGAATACGGGGCAACGATGGGATTTTTTGGGGTGGATGAGAAAACACTCGAATATTTTGCCGCCACCGGACGAAGCAAGGAACACGTTGCAACAATCCGCAATTATTACGAAGCCCAGGAAATGTTCGGCATCCCAAAAGAAGGCGAAGTGGATTATTCCACGATTTACGAACTGAGTCTCGAAACTATAAATCCATCTGTCGCCGGACCGAAACGGCCGCAGGACAGGATCGAGCTTTCAAATCTTGACGACAGATTTGTCGAATTGTTCAGCAAACCGGTAACGGACGGCGGTTACGGCAAGCTGGCAGAGGATCTCGAAAAGCGATTCATGGTCCAGATGGGCACATCAACGTCCGCCGTCGCCAAAGGCGGCGGAGAACAAAGCCCTAAATCGATTCCCGAATCGATTCATGACTCGACAACACCCAACAATACGAACGTTCTTACCGAAATCGAGATGATGAACAATCGGCCGACTCCGAATCGCGTCGATTATCTGGAATCGGACAGCCCCAACGTAACGTCGACAGTCGGCAACGGCGATGTTTTGATCGCGGCAATAACTTCTTGTACAAACACATCGAATCCCGCCGTTATGATCGCTGCTGGAATAGTTGCGAAAAAAGCCGTGGAAAAGGGAATGAAAGTTCCGCCGTTCGTCAAGACTTCGCTTGCGCCTGGCTCACGCGTGGTTACCGAATATCTGGAAAAAACCGGCCTGCAAAAATATTTGGATGAAATTGGTTTTAATCTTGTAGGCTACGGCTGCACGACGTGCATCGGGAATTCCGGGCCGCTCGATGCTGCGATTGAAGAAGAAATTATCGATCACGATATTATTGCGGCCTCCGTACTGTCCGGCAATCGGAATTTCGAAGCCCGCGTGCATCAGAATATTAAGGCAAATTTTCTTATGTCGCCGCCGCTTGTTGTAGCTTATGCTCTGGCAGGAACCGTTCTTAAAGACGTCTATCTGTATCCGATAGGAAAGGGGAGTGATGGCAGTGATGTATTTTTGAAGGATATTTGGGCTTCGCTCGATGAAGTCAAGGAATATTTGCAAACCGCTTTTGATCCGGAAACTTACAAAAGGCTATATAGTGAATTTGCCGAAAAGAATCCGCTATGGAACGACATTGCCTCAAGCTCGGGTCAGGTTTACGAATGGGACGCTAATTCCACATACATTCAGGAGCCGCCTTATTTTGAAGATTTTTCCATGGAAACCGGAAGTTTTTCGGACTTTAGTAATGCAAGAGCACTGGCGATCTTTGGGGATTCGGTTACGACCGACCATATTTCGCCCGCGGGAGCAATAAAAGCAAATTCGCCGGCTGGCACGTATTTGCAGGAACAGGGCGTCGATCCGCAAGACTTTAATTCTTACGGCTCCCGGCGCGGCAACGACAAAGTAATGCTTCGCGGGACGTTTGCAAATGTCCGGATAAAGAATCTTATGGTGGCTCCGGTCGAAGGCGGTGTTACTTGTCATCAGCCGGACGGGGAAGAGATGTCCATTTACGACGCGGCGATGCGTTACAAAGAGGAAAAAACGCCGCTTGTGATCTTTGCAGGACAGGAATACGGCACTGGAAGTTCCCGCGATTGGGCTGCGAAGGGAACACGGCTGATGGGCGTCAAGGCTGTTATCGTTCAGTCTTTTGAACGAATACACCGCTCGAATTTGGTTGGGATGGGCGTTCTTCCGCTGCAGTTCAATGAAGGACAATCCGCGTCATCTCTTAGCTTGAATGGCTCGGAAACATTCGATCTCAGCGGTTTGGAGGGCATGAATGTCAGACCGAGACATGTTGTAACGCTGACTATAAACCGGGCGGACGGAAGCAGAGAAGATGTGAGCCTTATATTGCGTATCGATACTCCTATCGAACTTGAATATTATAAAGGCGGCGGAATTTTGCAATACGTTCTCCGGCAGCTTCTAAATGAATAGACCGCATGGAGAAAAGATATAATTTTGCGTAATGTGGAATATACTTATATTGCGCGGGTATTAAGCATCCGGGGATAAATAGAATCAAACGTTGTTTTATCAATATGCGGAATGATGACGTCCGAAAGTAATGAACGAGTTAAAAATTCTTGGCATTATCGTTCAAAAGTAGTAAAGTATAATTACTCTAATAATATTGACTTTTTTGCACTAGTTTAAGGAGTTTTACGAATGAAGAAAACGCTATCCATATGTCTGCTTGCAATTGTATCTTGTTCGACCTGTTTTCCCATATTTGCACAGAAAAGTACTAATACCGGTTTTTCACTTAACAACCTCCGGCGTCCTGCAACCCGTTTTGCCAGTGCACAGGCTGTTACCGACGGTAACGGTGTGTTTCTCGAATGGATTATGGAGCGTGAGATAGATAATGTAGGCTTTTATGTTTATCGAAGCGATTATCGGGGCAGAGAGCTGGTTTCGGAGTTTATCGGCGGTTCATCGCTGCGTGTCGGAGCATATCCGATGAACGGTGAAAAATACACTTTTTTTGATGCGGAAGGCGATGTTTCATCGAATTATACTATTGAAAGCCTTCATATGAGCGGGAAAAAGACCGCCAAAGATGCACTAGTGCCAAAGTTTGTCGAGAATCTTACTGAGTTAGCCGGGTCTACTTCACAAGAGATGGCTGACTTTTCCAAATCCAAGCCGACTGTTACATCCAACGCACTTCATTTAACTTCGGAAGTTTCGCGTGAAGTAAGCCGGAATCTTATCGCATCGGATATCGATACACACAGGTGGGTTGTTGCCCAGCCTGGCGTCAGGATCGGAGTTCGTAAAGAAGGCATGTATAGGGTTACGAAATCCGCGCTTGAAACCGGCGGATTTAATGTCAATAGCGATCCGAATTTCTGGCAGCTTTACGTCGAAGGCGTTGAGCAAGCACTTATCGTAGGGCCAAACTCCGAATATATCGAGTTTTACGGGAAAGGCGTCGATACAGTTGAGAGCGATACCGGCATGTATTATCTTGTTTCGGGAACCACCGCCGGAAAGCGCATTCAATCTCGCGGGGTGCGTCCGGCTGCCGGAACGGTAATTGCGCCTAATTATGAACAGTCTTTTATTAAAAAGGAAAGAACGACGTATTCCAACGACATTTTGAACGGCAGTGCCGGAAATTACTGGGGGCGTGGAGTTGGTTCCTTGACGGCGACGGTTCCATTTACTTTAACAGCTGTCGATTTTCAAAGATCCGAGGCAGCTTTGGAAGTGAAATTTCAGGGTTTTTCTTTTGGCCCGCATTCAATTCAGGTCGTGCTCAACGGGCAAACGTTAAGTCCGACAAACGCTAACGGACGAGCTCCGTTCTCCGGTAATTATGTAGTGCCGACATCGTTCCTGCTTGAAGGATCGAACAATCTTCAATTGACAGCCATGGGCCCTACCGGAGATTTCAGCTTGTTCGATTCGGTAAGTGTTAATTTCGGCCGCAAACATATTGCCGACCAAAATCAACTTGCCTTTTACACGCAAAATTATCGAACGGCAAAGCTGGAAGGGTTTTCATCTCAGAATATACGTGTTTTCGACATAACCGCCCAGGGCTCGCCGGTTCTGCTTACAAATTTAAGCGTTCAACAGGATGGGTCTTCTTTTGGAACAACTATCCCGGCCAGCCGCGGCCGCCTGATGTATGCAATCGAAAATAGTGCTCTTTTGCAGCCCGCATCGATTACAACTAATAATCCATCTGTATTGAGAGCTCCGGCGAATGAAGGAGACCTGATAATAATTACTTATAGGAACTGGATGGCAGAGGCTGAAAATTGGGCGAATTATCGGCGCGGACAGGGCTTCGCTGTAAAAGTCGTTGAAGTTTCCGATATCTACGATGAATTTAATTACGGAGTACTCAGTGCCGATTCGATCGAAAGCTTTCTCTTTTATGCTAAGAATAATTGGGTAAATCCGCCGGAATATGTGCTTCTTCTTGGCGATTCTACTTACGATTCACGTAATTATGAGGGCCTCGGTTTTTTTAATTTCGTTCCGACTCGGATCGTCAATACTCTTTATTCGGAAACCGGCAGTGATGAATCTCTTGCGGATTTTAACAACGACGGTCTGGCTGAGATTGCCATCGGCAGGGTTCCGGTAAGAAGCGGTCAGTCGGCAACCAATATTCTTGCAAAGGTTACGTCATACGAACAATCGCTGCCGGCCACACCTTTAGATCGCGGTGCTCTGTTTGCTTACGACTCGTTCGATGCAACGAATAATTATGATTTTCAACAAATCAGTACCCGGATACGAAATCAGCTGCCGGCGTCGATGCCGGTCAAGATGATCGGCCGCGGGGAAACGCCTCCCCCGCCGGACACACCGCAAACGCTTCTCATCAACACTATGAACTCCGGAAAGTATATTATTAATTATTCCGGTCATGGAACAATCGGGTCTTGGGCTGCTGCTTCCTTTTTCTTTAGCGGCAACGTTTCGCAGCTGACAAATGCCAATAGCCTGTCAATTTATACGATGCTGACGTGTCTCAACGGATATTTTTTGACTGTTACGAGCCGAAGCTTGTCGGAAACGCTTTTAGAATCGACCACCGGCGGCGGGATCGCGGTCTGGGCATCGTCCGGGCTGACGACGCCGGACATTCAGGAAGTTATGGCTACACGTTTTTACCGCCAGATCAGTTCCGGAAGCCTTACGCGAATGGGCGATTTGGTTAAAGACGCAAAGTCTACCTTGCCTGGAGGCAGCGACGTGCGGCTTTCGTGGGTTTTAATTGGTGATCCGATGCTAAAGGTGCGTGAAGCATCGACAGGTGGTCGTTAGGAAAAAAGGGCGTCGGATAAGACGCCTTTTTTGTCTGGTACTCGCGGCAGGATTTGAACCTGCGACTTCTTCCTTCGGAGGGAAGCACTCTATCCAACTGAGCTACGCGAGCTAAATTTATAAATGATCCAGTTTTACCTACCCGGTTGAATCGTAATAGTTTTTATCCTTACGGCTTCGACCGGGCGTTCTATTTCCTTTGGTTCCACGCCGGAGATCGTCCGCACATTATTCATCCCTTCAATAACTTTTCC
>JACDAY010000307.1 GCA_013695195.1 Blastocatellia bacterium
CGTATTCGATCATCTGCTGCGTGTGAAATGTACCTTCCTTGCCGGTAATGCCCTGCACGATAAGGCGTGTGTTTTTATCGACTAAGACGCTCAAAAGTGTTTCTCCCAATGAAAATTTCGGTCAAAATTGCAAGCCGTAAGTATAGCACGATGCACGCTTTTGCAATGCAATTTGGACAAATGAAGTTTTTATGAACTTTTCCAGTATGTGTTACGTTTGCATTCTTATCACAGTTCTGAGTTCAAGCTTCAGCTTGCTCTTCGCTCCGAGTTCAAACTTGATTGCGGTATAAGACACGCTAAAGGCGTGAACTCAAACGTTTCATATGCGTCAGCTTTACTCTTTTTATACCGATGCATTCTGGATTTCGGTGAAATCGATTTTCGAGCATAAACTGCGCGCATTTTTGACACTTATCGGGATAATCATCGGCGTCGCTGCTGTGGTCGTTGTGGGAGCGTCGATAAGCGGCCTGAAAACTTATGTAGTCGACAAAGTGTCTAAGGTTCTCGGCGTTAATCATTTTATGATCACACGCATGGCGAACGTCGGAAATATAACTGACGAGGAGTTCGAGCGGAAAAGCCGCCGCAACAAGGATGTAACCTGGGAAGAATACGAATATATACGAGACAACTGCAAAAGCTGCTCGTACGTAGGCGCCGCCATTTTCGCCGGCGCGGATCTGGATCAGGACGGCACCGAAATGCCGTCGGTGCGGATGATCGGCGTTACCGACAACATGTACGAGATCGAGGACAAAACGCTTTCCGATGGCCGATTTATGACGCGGGAAGAGGTAGAGCGGGCGGCAAAAGTGTGCGTGATCGGCGCTGATGTAAAGGAAAAGTACTTTCCGAACGGCTCAGCTGTCGGGCGAATTTTGAAAATACGCGGAATTCCCCTTCAGGTGCTTGGCGTTGAAGAAGCCCGCGGCTCCTTCGTCGGTGAATCGCAGGATCGGCACATGTATATTCCGATCACTCTTCACAATCAGATGTTCGCGCGCACCGGCGGCCTAGGCGTACACGGTAAAACTTTGCTAAAAGAAAATTTTCAGGAATCGATTGAGGAATCACGCCTTCTTCTGCGAAATAAACGCCAATTGCTCGGCAGTGAGGAAGAGACTTTCAGCCTTGTGAATGTGGATGAATTTAACTCTCAAATGGATCAATTTACGGGCGCGATCGCCGCAGTTGTTGTGCCAATCACGATGATTATTCTGCTCGTCGGGGGAATTGTCGTGATGAATATTATGCTGGTTTCCGTCACCGAAAGAACATTCGAAGTCGGCCTGCGCAAGGCGCTCGGAGCAACGCGAAAACAGATTTTGCTTCAGTTTTTGATCGAGTCGGCGCTGCTCTGTGTAGTTGGCGGAATTCTCGGCCTGTTGCTGGCAATCGGGGTAACGGCGTTGATCACTTTTATGCTGGAAATTACGATGACGGTTACAATCGGCTACATAATTTTGTCGGTCGGAGTTTCAAGTATAATCGGGGTCGTCGCCGGCCTTTATCCCGCGTGGAAAGCGGCACGACTCGATCCAATCGTCGCGCTGACGCAAAGCTAGAAAAGAGTAATCGTTAATAGTAGATCATAAACACTCACGGGCGAAGAATTCCTATTTCCGATTCACTATTTACTATTCACGATTCACGACTTATGAGATTTTCAACATCACTACCCAAAGAAGTTCTAAAAATGGCGATAGACAGCATCTATGCGCACAAATTTCGCAGCGCCCTGACGATTTTGGGTATCGTTGTGGGCGTCGTAACCGCGATCGTCGTCGCATCGATCCTTACCGGAATGCGGCAGAGCATTGTGTCAATCGTCGAAGAATACGGCACGAATAATATCTACGCATTTCATCTTTCGACAGGTTTTGGATCACCGAGCCGTGACGAGCGAAACCGCAAACCTTTGACCGAGGACGATGCGAACGCACTTCTTGCTCAATCATCCACCATCGAGGATATTGCTTTGGTCGCGGTGAACATCGGCTCGTGGGGCAGCGGTTTTGACGACAATCTTGTTTATGAAGGGAAGAATTACCGTTGGGCATTGACCGACGGCGTTACGCCAAATCATATAAACATTGCAAATCTCGTTCTAAAACAAGGGCGTTGGATAACCGAAGCAGATAATTACCAACGGCGAAATGTGCTAGTAGTCGGCGTGAATACGGTCGAGGCTCTCTTTCCAGATAAAACGGACGATGTGGTCGGGAAGGTCGTGCGTATGAACGGCACTACCTGGGAAATCATCGGCGTCATCGAGAAACGAAAGGCCGGTTTTTTTGGAGAAAATGAAGAGGACAGAAAGGTTTTTATGCCGTTCAGAACAGCCCGAAAGGCCGCTCCGACCCGCGACGCCGTTTTGCATATAATCCAGGCAAAGCAAGGCCAGCTAAACGACGCCGTCCAGGAAGTGGAAGGCATCTTACGCCAACGCCGCGGCGTAAAATATGGCGAGCCGAATAATTTCGACGTCAAAACCGCAGATGCCTTTATAGCACAATTCGACGGAATAATCGGCGGAGTCGGGCTGGCGGCAATCGCGATTTCGTGTTTAGGACTGCTTGTCGGCGGCATTGGCGTTATGAATATCATGCTCGTTTCTGTCACTGAGCGTACAAAAGAGATCGGCATCCGCAAAGCCATCGGAGCCACAAAGAGCGCCATCGTCTTTCAATTTTTGCTCGAGGCGATGACGCTAACGGCATTCGGCGGAGTAGTCGGCGTCATTCTCGCCGTCGGAATAAGCAATTTGATCATGCTTCTTATACCGTCCATTCCGGCCACAGTCGAACTTTGGATGATCGGCGTTTCTCTCGGCGTTTCAATCGGCGTCGGCCTGATCTTCGGCGTCCTCCCCGCCAGAAAAGCATCAAAGCTCGACCCGATTGAGTGTTTGCGGTATGAATGAAAAACAAAACACCGTCATGTTAACCGGCACCATTCGGAATGGATAAAGCATTTTTGATGCAGCAAGTATTTTGAAGCCGTTGATAATAAGCCTATTCAGCGTATTATCAACGGCGTTGGTGTTAATCAATAGTTCGGTAAGAGAGCCCGACGCAGCCGGGCTGGATATTTCAACATTTGACATATATGTTACGCTCGAACGCGACTCGCTGAGCCGGGCTGCAGCAGATCGCTCGCTAGCGTAACACGGGATCGCGGTTGCCATAGCCTCCTGCCGCTCGCGGCGTCGTGTTCCATACCGAACCACTCAATGCATCTGATCGCGTCAAAGCCCGCGACAGATGATCTCGGTAGTTATGCCTCCGGGAACGCGACATGTCTGACCAGCACGCTTGGATTTCGTTACTGCGGGAAGCACTCGCCATGTTAGCGATGCCGCCCGCTGACCAATCACGACTGAACGGCCCCGGGTGTCTCGCGTGCGACCTGATGGAGGATTTCAGCCACGCAAGGCTCGTTGCTCTCGGCGATGCCAACGAGTTGACCGCCAATCAGCGCGCGTTGATCGATCGAATCGGCGCCGCTTTCGAGGCGATGGAGCCAGCCGACTACACTTGTTTTGACAACTCGGTCGTGGAGCGTTCCGCGTGGACCGCCGTCCGTGCGATGGCAACGGATGCGCTGCGTGAGTTCGGCTGGGAGAACACTGTGG
>JACDAY010000320.1 GCA_013695195.1 Blastocatellia bacterium
GAGGTTTACGGCATGCACGGATATATTCTCGATCCGCACGGCGCGGTCGGTTTCCACGCACTTTTTAATTATCTTGAACGGCATCCCGGACAGAAGGGCATTTTTCTCGAAACCGCCCATCCTGTCAAATTCGAAACGGTAGAGAAGATCATAGGGACGTATGGAGAAGTTCCCGAATCGGTAAAGGAATTAATGGGCATCGAGAAACAAGCAATCGAGATCGGTATGAATTACGAGGAGTTGAAAGAGATCATTTTGACCAAGGCATGAAAGTTTTAAAATTTGGCGGCACATCGGTCGCAAACGCGGAGAATATCCGAAAAGTCGCGGCAATCGTCCAAACTGCGGCGGCAAACGAAGACTGCGTGGTGGTTTTGTCGGCTATGCAGGGAGTTACGGACACCTTGATCGAAGCCGGGCGGTTAGCCGAGCTTGGCGACGATGGTTTTATCGAAATTATCAAAGACGCAGGCGGCCGGCATTTTGCGGCGATTAAAGAACTGTTTCCGGATGTGCCGCATCACTCCTTGAAGGAATTTATCGAAATCGCTCTTAAGGAGCTTGAGAATCTTTATGAAGGCGTTTTCCTTCTTCGCGAATTGAGCCCGCGAACGCTTGATAGCATTTTGAGCTTTGGCGAGCTGGTATCGACAAAAATTCTTTCTGCACATCTCAATTCCATTGGCCTAGAGAACGATTGGAAAGACAGTCGCGAGATGATACGCAGCGATTCAAACTTTGGCTTCGCGGCAGTGGATTTTGCTATTACGAATATGCTGATCAAAGACTATTTCCTTGCATCCGAAGCAAAACTTCACATTCTTCCGGGCTTTATTGCCGTCGACGAAAATGGTTCGACGACAACTCTGGGACGCGGCGGATCGGATTATACAGCTGCGATTCTAGCCGGAGCGGTCGAAGCGGACCTATTGGAAATCTGGACGGACGTAAGCGGAATGATGACTGCCGACCCGCGTTTTGTCCGCAATGTGCGGCAGATCCCGCGGATAACATACCGAGAAGCAATGGAGCTTTCGCATTTTGGCGCAAAGGTTGTTTATCCGCCGACGATCCAACCGGTAATGGCAAAAAGTATCCCGGTTTGGATAAAGAATACGTTCGCGCCGGAAGATCACGGTACCTTGATCGAAGCCGAAGCCGCCCGCGGCAGTGAAATAATCCGCGGGATAACGAGCATTGATGATCTTTGTGTTTTGAGTCTCGAGGGAAGCGGAATGGTCGGTATTCCGGGTTTTTCCAAACGGCTTTTCGACGCGCTTTCACGAGCTCAGATAAATGTAATTTTGATCACCCAAAGTTCGTCCGAGCATTCTATCTGTGTTGCAATCGAAGAAAAGTTCGGAACACTCGCTAAGACGGTGGTTGACCGGGAGTTCGAATATGAGATCAACATAGGAAAGATCGAACCGCTCAAGGTAGAAAACGGGTTTTCGATCCTCGCGCTCGTTGGCGACAATATGAAGGAGCACACTGGCGTCAGCGGCAAGATGTTTACGACGCTTGGGCAAAACGGAATCAATATTCACGCCATTGCCCAGGGTTCTTCCGAACGAAATATATCGGCGATCATAAATTCCCGCGACGCTCGAAAGGCCGTTAACACTTTGCATGAAGAATTTTTCTCAGATGGCAATAAGCAGATCAATCTTTATATCGCCGGAGCCGGCACAGTCGGAACAAAGCTCATTGAGCAGATTCACAGACAGCACGGGTATTTGCTCAATAATATGCGTATTAATTTGCGCGTGATCGGGTTAGCGAACAGCAAACGCACGCTGTTTGATGAAGAAGGCATTGATCTCGACAACTGGCGTGAGCGCTTGGCGGAACCGGTTTCTAATAAGTTTAAAAACACGAAAGAAATCGCCGGAATTATAATTGAAAACAATCTTCGAAATTCAATGTTTGTTGACATTACTGCGAGCGCGGAGGTGGTCGAAATGTATCCTCAGCTCCTGAAAAAAAGCGTTTCCGTAATTGCCTGCAATAAGATCGCCTGCTCGTCTGAATTTAATAATTATCTGCATCTAAAAGATCTCGCCCGAGAATTCGGCGCAAATTTTCTTTTCGAAACAAATGTCGGTGCCGGTTTGCCGGTCATCAACACGCTCAACGACCTGATGCGGAGCGGCGATGTTGTAAAACGGATCGAGGCTGTTCTGTCCGGGACCCTGAATTTTGTTTTCAATAATTACGACGGATCGTCAAGCTTTTCCGAAGTCGTCAGACAGGCGCAAAACGAAGGCTATACCGAACCCGACCCGCGGCTGGATCTCAGCGGCACGGATGTGGCCCGGAAGATTCTAATTTTGGCGAGAGAAGCGGGTTACAGGATGGAAATAGGCGATATTGCGAACGCTTCTTTTCTACCGGAAAAGTGTCTTCATGGAAGCGTCGATGATTTTTATTATGAAATTCAGCGGCAAGAAGATCATTTTCGCAGGCTTTTGGACGATGCACGAAATGGAGACCATAGCTTGAAATACATTGCATCATTCGATAAAGGTAAAGCGGAGGTAGGCTTACAAACCATAGGTCCGGATCATAATTTCGCAAACCTTTCCGGCAAGGACAATGCTGTTCTGTTTTACACAAACCGTTATTCGGAACAACCGCTGGTCATCAAAGGCGCCGGTGCCGGTGCGGACGTAACCGCAGCCGGAGTTTTTGCGGATATCATACGAGCTTCCCGCAATTAAATCGGAAGGAGACCTTGCCGCTGATTTTCTCCTTCCCGCGTGGCTGGTGTATTTAAACGAGAAAGAGAAATAGCGCGTCCGTCTGGCACTTGCACAGATCATCGACGATAATGCGGAAAATTTAACTTTTCGCTTTAAAGTAAGGCGACACTAATTACCGGCGAAAAGAAATAAAGATTTTTTTTAGTTTTGATTTACTTCTCCGCGCTTGCGCAATTCTTCAGCAAAAGCTTCGTCGCTCATCGAAGAGATTTGCGGAGTTTCAACTGGCGAAGAAATGCTTTTCTGAGCCTGTTCAGCCTTCTCCTCTTCTTCCGCCTCACGCATGCCGTCCTTAAACGCTTTGCGGGTTTGTCCAAACGATTTCGCAAGCTGCGGCAGACGTGAAGCCCCGAAAAGCAAAAACAAAACCGCGACTACCAAAATAATTTCTGTTGTTCCAAAACTTCCCATAATTTTATTTTAACTTTAAAGTTCTAAGATTTAAACAACTCTTTTCCGGCCATAAACTTGAATATATGAACGTCCACGCCCTTTTTGACGCCGCGGCACCGGGAAAAGTTCACACAGTAATTTAGCTCTATTATAACGCGTTTAGCATTATTTTTCCATATAACTTCCATGCCTTAATCTAGCTCAGTGCCTTAAAACGGTCCATTGCATCAACCAATGCCGAGGTAATACCTTTTTCCGAAACCGAATGGCCCGAATCCGGTACAACAATGAACTCGGCTTCCGGGAATGCCCGGTGCAGGTCCCAGGCTGATGTTATAGGACAGACTACGTCATAGCGACCTTGCACGATCACTGTCGGAATATGCCTAATTTTGTCGATATTTTCGATCAGATAATTTTCGCTCGGGAAAAACGAATTGTTCATAAAATAATGACACTCGATCCTCGCCAGCGAAAGGGCTTCGTGCTCGCCTTCCCAATGATTCATCAGGTCTTCATCGGGATAAAGTTTCGACGTCGAGCCTTCCCAGACGCTCCATGCCCGGGCTGCCGAGAGCCTGACCTGTTCATCGTCGCCGGTCAGACGCTTGTGATAAGCCGTCATAAAATCACCGCGTTCTTCCGCCGGAATTTCGTCGCGGTAACGCTCCCAGAAATCGGGAAAGATCTCGGAGGCGCCGTATTGATAAAACCATTGCAGCTCCTTTCGCCGTGTCAAAAAAATGCCGCGAAGAATCAAGCCAAGGCATCTATCCGGGTGCGTTTCTCCATAAGCCAGACTGAGCGTGCTGCCCCACGAGCCGCCGAAAACATGCCATTTTTCTATGCCGAACTTTTTCCGAAGAGCCTCTATATCGTTTATTAAATCCCAGGTCGTATTCTCTTTTAATTCAGCGTGCGGCGTCGATTTTCCCGAGCCGCGCTGATCGAATAAGATGACGTGATAGGCCGCGGGATCAAAGAACTGCCGGTACATCGG
>JACDAY010000345.1 GCA_013695195.1 Blastocatellia bacterium
CGTCACGCGTGATCGTCGCTTCATCGGTCGGCATATCACCCACGAAATGTCTGAATTTGTTCGGGTAAGGAATGTGCACGACATCAAGGGCCTGCCGCATAAATCCAAGCCGCTGGGCTTTTTTGGATGAAGTTAGAGATAAAGCCCCGAGCGTCCGGCCATGAAATGAGCCAAAGAACGAGATAAATTTCTGACGGCGTGTGTGGTACATCGCCAGCTTCAAAGCCGTTTCGATTGCCTCAGCGCCCGAATTTGCAAAGTGCGTTTTGGTCGGGCCATCGATCGGGCAGATCTCGCTCAGCTTTTTGCCGAGAGCTGGCATCTGGCTGTAAAAGAAATCGGTGCCGCAAAGATGTATCAGCTTTGCCGCCTGGTCGCTGATCGCTTTGACGATCTCCGGATGGCAGTGGCCTGTCGAACAAACCGCGACGCCGGCGTTGCAGTCGAGAAAGACGTTGCCGTCGGGATCGGTGATCCAAACGCCGCTTGCGCTTTCGGCGACGAGCTTATAATCGGGCCGAGGGTAGCTCGGAGTAACATATTTTGCATCTTCGGCGATGATTTCGCGTGATTTTGGGCCGGGAAGCTCTGTTTTAATCGACGGTCTTTGTAATTCTGTGCTGGGTGTCATGATTTTTCTCCTCTTAAACTATTGAGAGATCACGGTTTATCGTGTCTTTTTCTAAAATAAGAA
The DNA here is from genome assembly GCA_013695195.1 of Blastocatellia bacterium. Lineage (GTDB taxonomy): Bacteria > Acidobacteriota > Blastocatellia > Pyrinomonadales > Pyrinomonadaceae > OLB17. The sequence continues at coordinate 695 of JACDAY010000345.1, forward strand.
CAAACTAAAGTTCGAACTCGGAACATTAGAAGAGGAGTTTAGTCACCGGCGAAAAGATTCGCGCGTTGCTTAGCGGGACGGAGTTTTGCGATGCATCGCGGAGTCATAAGATTGGGGACTATTATATCAGAATGCAAAGCAGGTTTCAAAAATTTGCGAATGATAACGCATTGCGTCATTATATAAATTGTGATTAAGAGTTTTGACGACAAAGAAACCGAAAAGCTCTTTAATCGAGAGATGTCCCGGAAAATCCCGCCGGATATTCAGCAGGCGGCCCGACGGAAACTTGAAATTTTGAATGCTGCAGAAAATATAAGCGATTTACGATCGCCGCCATCGAATCATTTGGAAAAACTGAAAGGCGAACGAAAAGAGCAGCATAGTATCCGCATTAATGATAAATGGCGAATATGTTTTCGATGGTTCGGGAACGATGCGTTTGAAGTCGAGATCGTTGATTATCATGGATAATTACGTGTATAAAGAGTATGAAAAAAGAAAAATTATCACCGATTCATCCCGGCGAGATACTGCTTGAAGAATTTCTCAATCCTTTAGGAATTTCTCAATATCGACTTGCAAATGACATTAGTGTACCGCCGCGGAGAATCAATGAAATAGTGTTGGGAAAAAGAGCAATTAGTCCTGATACGGCTTTGCGTCTTGCTCGCTATTTCAGCCTGTCAGAACCATTTTGGATAAACCTGCAAACCCGTTACGATCTTGAAAATGAAAAAGACAAGCTCTCGGATCGATTAGAAAAGGAAGTGAAAATATTGCAAGCCGCGTAAATGTATGCAAAGCCCGAAAAAATATACAAATCATCTTATAAACGAATCCAGTCCGTATCTGCTGCAACACGCTCATAACCCGGTTGATTGGTATCCGTGGGGTAATGAAGCCTTTGAAAAGGCAAAGGCTGAGGATAAGCCGCTGCTCGTCAGCATCGGTTATTCGGCCTGCCATTGGTGCCACGTTATGGAGCACGAGTCGTTCGAGGACGAGGCGACGGCAGCGATAATGAATGAGCATTTTGTCAATATCAAAGTCGATATGGAAGAGCGGCCGGATGTCGATCAGATCTATATGACGTTTGTGCAGCTTACAACGGGCCGCGGCGGCTGGCCGATGAACGTTTTTCTCACGCCGGAGAAGCTGCCTTTTTTTGGCGGAACGTATTTTCCGCCTGCTGCTCGATACAACATGCCGAGCTTTCAGAACGTCCTGATGAGCGTTGCCGATGCTTACAAGACGAAACGCGATGAGCTTTTGCATTCGGCAAACGATATTTTGGGAGAGATGCGGAGAGTTGGTATATCGGAATTTGCGCCGTCCGGATTGACGACCGAACAGTTGGATTCGGCTTTTCAGAGCTTCGTCCGCTCGTTTGATTCCGCGAATGGCGGATTTGGAGGCGCGCCGAAGTTTCCGCCCGCGATGTCGCTGGAGTTTTTGCTTCGATATTACAAGCGAACCGGCAACTCAAATGCTTTGGAGATGGTAAGAAAGACCTGCGAAAAAATGGCGGAAGGCGGGATCTACGATCAGCTTGGCGGCGGTTTTCACCGGTATGCGGTCGATGCGATATGGCTCGTGCCGCATTTTGAGAAAATGCTTTACGACAATGCACAATTGATCCGCGTTTATCTTCATATGTTCCAGATTACGAAGGAAGACTTTTATAAACGCGTGGCGACAGAGACGTTGGAATACGTAAAACGTGAAATGCTCGATAAATCCGGCGGATTTTATTCGACTCAGGATGCCGACAGCGAAGGTGTTGAAGGCAAGTTCTTCGTCTGGACGCCGCAGGAGATCGAGGGAATTTTAGGTGAAAAGGATGCTCAAATATTCAATTTCTATTACGACGTTTCCGAGGAAGGCAATTTCGAGGAAAGCAATATTTTAAATGTAAACTACACAATTTCCAGCGCTGCTAAAGCATTGAAGGTTACCGGGCAAAATCTCGACGAGGTTTTGAAACACGGCAGCGAAAAACTTTTTGCCGAACGCGAAAGCCGTATCAAACCGTTTCGTGACGAGAAGATTTTGACGGCTTGGAACGGGCTTATGCTGGCGGCGTTTGCGGAAGCGTCGGCAATTTTGGAGAACGAGGAATATCTGGAGATCGCAAAGAGAAATGCGGATTTTGTGATCGGTAATATGCAGGAAAACGGGCGACTTTTGCGCACCTGGAAAGACGGTAAAGCGAAACTGAACGGCTATATCGAGGATTACGCGAATTTTGCGGACGGCCTGGTCGAGCTTTATCAGGTTTCGGGTGAAACCAGATATCTTTTGGAGGCAAGACGGTTGGCTGATTTGATGATTACCGAATTTTGGGACGAGGAGACAGGCGGATTCTTTTTTACATCCAACGATCACGAAGAACTTATCGTTCGCAATAAAGATTTTTACGACAACGCGACGCCGGCGGGAAATTCGGTTGCGGCCGATGTTTTGCTCAAGCTTTCCAAGCTTCTTGGCGAAGAAAAATATGAAAGATTCGCGTCAACTGTGCTGCGGCTCGTCGCGCCGCAGATAGACCGTCACCCCCAGGGTTTCGGGCGAGCACTTTCTGCAATAGAATTTTATCTTTCTCAAGCAAAAGAGATCGTTGTGATTGGGGAGCCCGGAAATGAGCTTTTACAAGAGATTTGGAAAAAGTTTATTCCGAATAAGGTTGTTGTTATTTCGGATGATAGCAAAACGGACGCTGAACTAATTCCGCTTTTGCGCGAGCGGAGTATGATCGACGGCAAAACCACGGCTTATGTATGTGAAAATTTCGTATGTCAAAAGCCGGTTACATCGGTTAAAGAGCTAAAGGAACAACTAGGATGACGAGTCAGAACCACCTGCTTTCAGCGGGTGGGTTCTTCACCTGCGCTTAAAAAACTACCCGCTAACGCAGGTGGTTCTGACCGTATTCAGAGGGGGAAATATGAAAAAGCACGTGGTCCCAAGACAACGTGCTTTTATATTTTTAAAAATAAAAAACGAACACAAATTACGGTCTCATGTTCGAGTTCATCATATTCGAGTTCATGTTCGATCTCATGTTCGAATTCATATTCGAGCTCATATTCGAGCTCATATTCGACATCGGTGTCGACATCGGGGTTGACATAGGCGTAGCCATGTTCATATTCATCCGGTTCATGTTGCTGTTGCTGGTGTTAACAGCGATATTTGTTGAAGTGTCGCCGCAAGCCATGCCTAAAGCACCGAGTGCTAAAAGTGTTGAAAGTGCAATAATTTTTCTCATTTAAATGATCTCCTGTCTTCTTCAAAGAATAAGTTTACCTATTTTTCCATCGGCTGCTTCTAACGCAGCCTTGTCCCAATCTCAAATTTATTTTTTTGGAACATTGGACAATATAAATAGCAATCTGCACTTAGTCAAATGAATTTACATCAAAAATCCACTTTTTGAAAAATTTATATTTCTCAAAAAAGCCGGATATGTCCGATTTTTGTACAATCTGTTGACTAAACCGAACGCTAAAGTTATCTTCAGAATTGCGGTTTTTATGTAGATCAGACGAAGCAGCGCGCACAATCTTCGCTTCCGGCCAGCTTATGCAGTATTCCAAAAAACTCGGTAAACACAAGTCCTCGACAGGCATCATTTCGCTTATTCTCGGAGCGGCCGGGTGTTTCGCTCTTGCCGTAACATTTTTATTGGGAACGTCGAATCTCGAATATATCTTTAAGACGTCGATTTTTGTTGGTATTACGGGTTTGTTCATTCTAATCTGCATGGGTTTATTTTTATTTCACCGAAAAATAGATAACTACCACCCGGAAATTATCGAAGAGATTCCGGAATTCGCAAGTGATCCGGAAATTGACAATAAGCTGCTTGCGCTGGATGAAGCAAATCGATTTTTCGGCACTTCTTTAAATTCGTCGGATATGTTTAAGCTGGTGTGCAGCCGTATAAATGAAATTTTTCCTTTCGCGGCCTGTGCTCTGCTTGTTCCCACAGAAAACCGGACAGGTTTGAAAATCGTCAGTGCTGGCGGTAGAAATGCCGACGCTGTATCGGATATTGAGTTAGATATTAAGAATGGCCTTGCTGCTAAAGCTGCCGCAAAAGGATTGTTGGAGATCGGAGAAAATCTGGTTTCGGAACGTAATTCTATACCGGAAGGATTTCGCTCGTCGGCTGCGATTCCTTTAATGCAGAGTGGGAATGTTTTCGCCATATTACAGCTTTATACCGAATATAAGATCACAGCCGACAAGCGCACAACCTCTATTCTCGAAGCAATCGGCGAACGCATTTCTCCGATTTTCCGTAATTCGATCGCTTTTGAATCGTCGCTTTCGAACGCTCTCACCGATTCGTTGACAAACCTTCCGAATGAGCGAGCTTTCTTTATGATTCTGGAGAGCCAGGTAGCCGAGTCGCAGCGGTTTCGCGATCGTCCGCTGACAGTTCTTGCGATAGATATCAAGGACTTTGCATCCGCTAATCTGAAGTTTGGCCACTTGTCCGGCGACCGGATTCTGGAATTTACCGCAAAGCTTGTAAAAGAGAACTTAAGAAAGATGGATTTTCTCGCAAGGTCTATAAACGACGAATATGTAGTCATTCTGCCTACGGCTCCGGAAAAAACCGCTTTGGATATTGTCGAGAGAATCAAAGCCGGTTTTGCAAAAACCCCTTTCAAAGTTGCCGAAGGCGAAACTATCAACGTTGGGCTCAATTTCGGTTGGGCCACATTCTGGAAGGATGGCGACACGGCTCATCTGCTGCTGCAAAATGCTCAACTGCGAAAACAGCAGTCTAAATCGGATGAGCCGCATAAGGTGCTTTGGTTTCCAAAAGAATACGTCAATTAAAAACTTGGCATTAATTTTAATCTGTCCTAAACTCTTTCGAGCACTCAGAACATAAATACGACAAGAGTTATTTGCTCGGGTTAGTTAAACATGCTTACAGGCACAAAAATCGGTCGATACGAGATTCGTAAAAAAATCGGTTCTGGCGGCATGAGTGAAGTTTATCTCGCCGAAGATACCGAGCTTGACCGCCTTATTGCGCTCAAAATTTTGCACGACGACGTAGCGACCAACGATGACCGCGTGGGCCGTTTTGTTCAGGAAGCTAAAGCTGCATCCGCTCTAAATCACCCTAATATATTGACGGTCCACGAGATCGGCACTTTTAAAGAACTGCGTTTTATCACCACCGAATATATCGACGGCGAAACTTTGTACGAACGATTGTCCCGTCAAAAGATGAGTTTCACATCCGCTCTGGATATTGCGATTCAGATCGCATCGGCTCTCGATGCGGCACATGGCGCCGGGATAGTTCACCGCGACATCAAACCTGAAAATGTAATGATCCGTCCGGATGGGCTTGTCAAAATCCTCGATTTCGGAATTGCGAAGCTGGCCGAACCACAGGAATCGTATGGGCGGTTTGATAAGGGTGAAAAAGTATCAATGGCCCGAAAAGCAACGATTCCGGGAATGATCATCGGCTCGGCCAATTACATGTCACCTGAGCAGGCACTGGGCAAAGAAGTCGACGCGCGTTCGGATATTTTCAGCTTCGGCAATGTGTTGTATGAAATGTTGGCTCGCAAAATGGCGTTTGACGGCGAGAACGCGGTGGATGTTATTGGTGCGATCCTGCATAAGGAACCGATTCCTCTAAACCAAATATTGCCGGAACTGCCGGATCAGATCGGCCGGATCGTCGACAAGATGCTAAGGAAAGACCTCGGCGAACGTTATCAAACGGCGAAAGATCTGAAGATGGATTTGAAGGATGCCAAGCAGGATTTGGAATTCCAGGACAAATTAAGCCACGAAACCAGGCCGCACCGTGAAGAGATAAAAACGCAAATGATGCAGGTGGCGACGACGGATGTTCCGAACCCGGTGACCCTTGCGGAATTCATCGCTCGCGGAGGAAACAAAAACAAGAGCGGCATGTTACTCACGTTAGTGTCCATCATGGCCGTTGCAGCGGCCCTGATTTATTTTACCGCTCTCCGTGCGCGGCCCGCAGCTCTAACCGACAAAGACACTATCCTGCTCGCCGACATAGAGAATTCGACAGGCGATCCGGTCTTTGACGGAGCTCTCAAACAAGGTTTGGCAGTTACACTCGGACAGTCGCCATTTCTTGATATTTTTCCGGATTCGCGGGTGCGGCAGACCTTGCTTTTGATGCAGCGGGGACAGGACGAGCGCGTAAGCGAACAGGTTGCGCGCGAAATCTGCCAGCGTCAGGGTTTAAAGGCCTTTCTGACAGGCTCGATCGCTCCTTTGGGCTCCAATTATGTGATCATGCTCAAAGCAGTCAACGCGCAGTCCGGCGACGAAATTGCGCGCGAGCAAACGGAGGCTGACAGCAAGGAAGCGGTGTTGACCGCTCTTTCGGGGGCCGCGATCAGGATGCGAGCTCACTTAGGCGAAAGCCTTAGTTCGATTCAGAAGTTCGATGCTCCGATCGAACAGGCGACCACGGCATCGCTTGATGCGTTAAAGGCTTATTCGCTCGGCCTTGAGCAAGCCAGTAACGGCAACTACGCGAAGGCTGTTCCTTTTTATGAGCGGGCGGTCGAACTCGATCCGACCTTCGCTATCGGATTTCAAGCCCTGGCACGCGATCAGTTCAACACCGGTTTTCTCAACGAAGCAATCGGATCGGCGATAAGAGCGTTTGAGCTGCGTGAGCGTACCAGCGAAAACGAGAAGCTGCATATCGATCTTTTTTACCACCGTGCGGTCATTAACGACCTGGAGAAAGCCATTGAAGTTGGCGAGGTTTGGAAGAAGACTTATCCGCGTTTCTGGCGGCCGTATCACTCGCTGGCGGACATTTATCTCGAAGTCGGTGAGTTTGAAAAGGCAGCCGAAAACGGGCGGGAGGCCGTCCGGCTTAACCCGAAGGTTGCCGCCGCCTATTCAAACTACGCCGGTGGTTTGATGTTCCTCAATCGTTTTGACGAGGCCGAGCAGGTTTACAAGCAGGCGTTCGACAACAATCTCGATGCCCCGGAATATCACTGGTACCTTTATTGGATCGCGTATTCCCGCGGGGACACGAACGGAATGCGACAACAAATGGACTGGCTGCAAACCGGTTCCTACGAGCGATGGGCGTTCGTTTTACAGGCTCAAACAGCGGCTCTTGGCGGACAGTGGCGCAGGTCACAGGAACTTTTGGAGCGCGCCATAAAAATGTTTGAAGATCGTGGAATGAAAGGATTGGTCGCGTGGACTTCTGTTCGCTGGGCTCAGACGGGAGCCTCCTTTGGTGATTGCCGTAGTGCGAAACAGAATGTGGCCCGGACACTCTCGAACTCGCAAGACGCAACTTTCTCCGGCAGTATGAGTGTTTTAGCTCTTTGCGGCGATTCGGCACAGGCACTGGCCAACACAAAAAGGCTGGCCGAGATTTATCCCTATGACACGAGGTTCAATCATATTTGGCTGCCCGTCGCTAAAGCGGCTCTTGAACTTCAGCGCGGAGAACCGGCTCGCGCTCTTGAGTTGCTTGCACCGGTAACTCGTTATGAAGGGGCAGCCGACTTTCAACCGCAATATCTGCGGGGACTTTGTTATCTGCGCCTGGGGCAAGGAACAGAAGCTGGTGCTGAATTTCGAAAAATACTCGACCGCCGCGGACAAACCGAAGTCCTTGTTTCGACGCTATATCCGCTGGCACGCCTGGGCATGGCGCGCTCCGCAGCTGTCACTGGCGATACCGCACTGGCACGTAAGTCATATGAAGAGTTTTTCGAGCTATGGAAAGATGCCGACCCTGACCTGCCAGTTCTAATCGAAGCGAGAAAAGAGTACGCGAATATGAAAATAGAATACCAATGAAA
>JACDAY010000349.1 GCA_013695195.1 Blastocatellia bacterium
CAGAAGGACAACGAAACGTGGGGCGATGTCAGCGTCGGCGAAAATATGCTGGCTCACCGCGAGAGCAGCATGACGTGTTACGCCTGCCACACGTCGTGGGTAACGAGCTGTTTCGGCTGTCATCTCAGCATGGAGGCGAACCGCAAAATGCCGAACCGCCACAACGAAGGCGGAGATTCGCGCAATTTCACGTCATATAATTACCAGGTGATCCGCGATGATATTTTTATGCTTGGGAAAGACGGCACCGTTACCGGCCACAAGGTCGCGCCGGTGCGCTCGAGCTCCGCCGTTCTGGTCAGCTCGCGAAATCAAAACCGCGAATGGATATACAGCCAGCAGCAGACGGTTTCAGCAGAAGGATTTTCCGGCCAGGCCTTTAATACGCATGTGCCGCATACGGTTCGCGGCAAGGAAACGCAGTCCTGTTCCGATTGCCACGTGTCCGCACAAAAAGATAACAACGCATGGCTCGCGCAGGTGATGCTCCAGGGAACAAACTTCGTCAATTTTATGGGACGATATGTCTTTGTCGCGGCAACCGACGCGCTCGAGGCCGTTGCCGTTACCGAGCACACGGAGCCGCAGGCCGTCTATGGCAGCAATCTTCACAAGCTGGCCTACAAGGATAATTTCGAAAAGTTTGTCAATAACGGCCGCGAGCTAAAGGAATATTACGAAAATAAAGGGCGTCCCGAAGCCCTTCAGGTACAGGTCCGTGGCGAATATGCCTACGTTGCGGCCGGAAAAGGCGGCCTGCGGGTGTACGACGTTGCGCAGATAGACCACAAAGGTTTTTCTGAACGGATCGTTACGGCTCCGGTGTCACCGCTAGGGCAGAAATTTTATGTGCCGAGCCGATATGCGGCGGCGGTAGCGGCACCTTCGACATTAGCGGTCGATCCGGCAAGATGGCGAACGGTTCGGAATGACGACGGCAGTTTGACGCAGATGCCGCCCGATCAGGCGGTTCAAATGCACGAAACAGCCGTAAAAGCCGGAAGGCCCAGCCCGGTAATCAACGAGGAAGAACCGATTCATCCGCTCTACGCATACATATACGTCGCCGACAGGCACGAAGGCCTGATCCTGGTAAACGCCGCCACACTGCTTGACGGCGACCCACGCAACAATTTCCTGAGCCGGGCTTTAACCTATAATCCCAACGGCGTTTTGACCGGCGCGGGGAACATTACGATGGCTGGAAACTTTGCATACATGACGACCGAAAAGGAACTGGTGATCATCGATCTTTCCGTTCCTTTTCAGCCGAAAATCACAACGCAGATTCCGTTTAGTCGTCCAAAGGCCGTCGCTGTTCAGTTCCTTTACGCATTCGTCGTGGATGCGGATGGATTGCACGTTCTGGACATCAAGGAACTTCAGATAAAAGGCGAAGTTCGCCGCGTCGAAACTGCATCCGTTTCGCTCAAACACGCAAAGGACATATATTTGGCGAGAACCTATGCGTACGTCGCTAACGGCGCGGACGGTCTGGCGATCATCGACGTGGAAAAGCCCGAAAGCCCGCAATTGGCACAAATGTTTAATGACGAAGGAAGGCTTAACGATTCGCACTCGGTAAAAGTGGCGATGACGAATGCGAGCCTTTACGCATATGTTGCCGACGGAAAGAACGGCCTGAAAATTCTCCAGTTGACCGACCCCGAGACAATGCCGGAGTACGCCGGATTCAGCCCTCAACCGCAGCCGAAAGTCATCGCCACTTTTAAGACAAAAGGTGAAGCACTCGCTGTTTCCAAGGGTCTCGACCGCGACCGCGCGATGGACGAAAGCGGAAATCAGATAGCGGTGTTCGGCCGCCGCGGTGCCCGCCCTTTCCGTTTTGACGAGATGATGCGAATGCTCCGGACAAACGACGGAGCGGGTGAATTTTTCACCGTGTCGGATGAGCCGAAGAAGCGAATCGCAAAAGTGCCGGCCCTACCTTTTTTCCTGGAAAACGGATATTTTTGAACGTCGTGTTCAATCGTTGAACTGCTTGACTTGAAGAGACATTTGCGTAAAACTTTACGTGTCATAGCGTTACCAAATCCTTTTTAATTTTCCAATCGCTTCTCAATAAGCGATGATTGGCAGTGAGTAAATGACGGTATGCAAAATTCGGGCCTGTGTGAAATTTTATCAACATGAACTTTGGGAGGTTTAGGTAAGCTAAATGGCTTCGAATCTGGTTTCCATAACACGGCGCTCCGCCGGACAGACAATGCGGAAGGATCTTTGGTGGGTAACGCCGCTAGTGACCTTTTTGGGGCTTGGGGCCTTTGTCGTTTATTCGACCTGGGCTGCATTTCAAGGCGAACATTACCGGTTTATCGGAAATGGTGCTAACTACCTCTCGCCGTTTTATTCGCCGGAAGTTTTAGGTTCCGCAACTGCTTTTTTTGGAGAAAAGCCCGGTTGGATCCCGGAATGGCTTCCATTTTCACCCGCCTTTTTGATACTTTGGGGACCGGGCGGTTTTCGCCTAACCTGCTATTACTATCGGGGCGCATACTACAAGGCATTTTGGGCAGATCCGCCTGCCTGCTCGGTCGGTGAGCCGCGCCACTCGTACCGCGGAGAGAACAGTTTCCCGCTGATCCTGCAAAACATCCACCGCTATTTTATGTATCTGGCGGTCATCTTTATCTTGTTTTTGGCACATGATGTTTACGAAGCGTTGTGGTTTACCGATGCGGCCGGAAATACGACTTTCGGGATCGGCGTCGGCACGATTATTCTCGCTGCGAATGTTTTCTTTCTCGGCGGTTACACCTTTGGATGCCACAGCCTGCGGCATCTGATCGGCGGCTGGCGCGATGAGTTGTCGAAAAAGCCGATACAGATGAGTGCTTATAACTGTGTAACCTGTTTGAACCGCAGGCACATGCTTTTTGCGTGGCTGAGCCTTTTCGTCGTCGGATTTTCTGATATTTATGTGCGGCTGTGCTCGATGGGAATATGGACCGACTGGCGGATTATCTAACGCCGTGGCTCATCGGAACGCAGGCTCCCAGCCTGCAAACGCCGCTTACGGCGTAAAAAACCGACAACGAAGAAATGCAGGCAGGGGTGCCTGCGTTCCGACAAATGACTTCGATAAATGACGTCGATAAATGACTGAATATACTACATTCGAACATGACGTTCTTGTTATCGGTGCCGGCGGCGCCGGGCTTCGCGCGGCGATCGAAGCGTCCGCTGCCGGAGCTTCGGTTGGGCTGGTCTGCAAATCTCTGCTCGGAAAGGCGCATACCGTTATGGCCGAAGGCGGGATGGCGGCAGCTCTTGCAAATGTTGACGATCGGGATAATTGGAAGGTGCATTTTTCGGACACGATGCGCGGCGGACAGTATATAAATAATTGGCGCATGGCCGAGCTCCATGCCAGAGAAGCGCCCGATCGCGTGCGCGAACTGGAAGCTTGGGGTGCGGTTTTCGACCGCACGAAAGACGGCAAAATTTTGCAGCGAAATTTCGGTGGGCATCGATATCCTAGGCTCGCCCACGTCGGCGATAGAACAGGGCTCGAGCTGATCCGCACGCTTCAGGATCACGGTATCCACCAAGGAATCGAGGTTTACATGGAGGTCACGGTTGTTTCGCTCCTTAAGGACGGCGACCGAGTTGTCGGTGCGTTTGCGTATGAACGGGAACATGGACGATTTCGCGTATTCAAAGCAAAAGCTGTTATTTTAGCGACCGGCGGTGTCGGCCGTGCATTTAAGATCACCAGCAACAGCTGGGAAGGCACGGGCGACGGACATACGCTCGCATACGACGCCGGCGCGGAACTGATCGATATGGAATTCGTCCAATTTCACCCGACCGGAATGGTCTGGCCGCCGAGCGTTCGCGGAATTCTCGTAACGGAAGGTGTTCGCGGCGAGGGCGGAATTTTAACGAATAGTGAGGGGAAACGGTTTATGTTTGACGACATTCCAGACAACTACAAAGATCAAACCGCCGACTCGCCCGAAGAAGGCTGGCGATATGTCACTGGCGATAAAAATGCCCGCCGCCCGCCGGAATTGCTCACCCGCGACCACGTCGCCCGCGCCATCGTTCGTGAGGTCAAAGCGGGACGCGGCTCTCCGCACGGCGGCGTTTATCTCGATATTGCCTGGATAAAGGAAAACCTTTCGAACGCTCCGGAGCATATTAAAAAGAAACTTCCGAGCATGTATCACCAATTCAAGCAGCTTGCCGATCTCGATATCACGACCACTCCGATGGAGATCGGGCCGACGACGCATTATATTATGGGCGGAGTTCGCGTGGACAGCGACACACAGGCTTCGACTTTACCGGGACTGTTTGCAGCCGGCGAATGTGCGGCCGGAATCAACGGGGCTAATCGTCTCGGCGGAAACTCACTGTCCGACCTGCTGGTTTTCGGCAAGCGCGCCGGTGAATTTGCGGCTGCTTATGCAAACGAGAATCCGCAGGGAAATATTGATGACGGTCAGATCGAACAAACGGCAAGACAGGCTCTCAAGCCGTTCGAGCGGGCCGGCGGCGAGAACCCGTTTGCGATCCAGTACGCGCTGCAGGACATGATGCAGGATCTCGTCGGCATCGTCCGCACCGAAGAGGAAATGCAGCGGGCACTTGTCGGAATCACGACTCTAAGAGAGCGGACTAAGAACGTCAGCGTGACCGGAAATATCGATTTTAATCCCGGCTGGCACACGGCTCTTGATCTTAATAATTTGCTCACCGTCTCCGAAGCGATCACGCGTGCCGCCATCGAGCGAAAGGAAAGCCGCGGCGGCCAATATCGAGACGATTATCCTGCTAAGGGAGAAGAATTCGGCAAGATCAATTACACTTTGAAAAAATCTGCGGACGGCAAAATGCAGATCGAAAGCGTGCCGATTCCTGATATGCCGGAGGAATTACAGGCTATCATCGAAGAGATGGGTTAAGGGAACGCGGACGCCCACGTCCGCAAATGAGTGCGAAGCACGAAAAAACTATCTACGCCGTAAGCGGCGTTTGCGGACGTGGGAGTCCGCGTTCCATATATGCCACAAGCAATATTCAGTATCAGACGCGGTGGGCGGACGGATGGTGAGATGGTCAATTACACGACCGAGATCTCGGAAGGCATGGTCGTGCTCGACGCTGTTTTGCAGATTCAGGCCGAATCGGCCGGTGATCTCGCGTGCCGCTGGAACTGCAAGGCAGGAAAATGCGGGTCGTGCTCGGCCGAGATCAACGGAAAGCCGAAGCTGATGTGCATGACGCGGCTCAACACGCTGCTGATGGATGAGCCCGTAACCATCGAGCCGATGCGCGCGTTTCCGCCGATTAAAGACCTCATTACCGATGTTTCGTGGAATTTTGAGGTCAAAAAACGCATAAAAAAATTCAAGCCGCGTCCGCCCGACGCCCCCGACGGCACTTGGCGCATGTATCAGGAAGATATCGACCGAGTACAGGAATTTCGTAAATGCATCGAGTGTTTTCTTTGCCAGGACGTTTGCCACGTGCTTCGCGATCACGAAAAACACGCCGATTTTATTGGTCCGCGATTTCTTGTTTACGCCGCAGCGCTTGAGATGCACCCGCTCGATACCGAGGACCGTTTGGGCGAGCTAAAAGATGCTCACGGCCTCGGCTATTGCAACATCACAAAATGCTGCACAAAAGTCTGCCCGGAAAACATTACGATCACCGACAATGCGATCATTCCTTTAAAAGAGCGTGTCGTCGATGAATTTTACGATCCGTTTAAGAAATTGGTGAAGTTATTTCGAAAGAAATAGGCATCCTTGCCTGCTATAAGTGCGAATCGCGAAAATGATTTGTACCGTAAGCGGCGTTGCAGGCTGGTAGCCTGCGTTCCGACAAACCTGCGCTCTGCGAAATAACCCGGACCGCACAGAATTTCTAAAATAAAACTAAAGAATAAAAAGGAGACTACTAATGCCAGGAAAATTCGAGATCAAGACCGCCAAAAACGGCAAATTCCATTTCAATCTGAAAGCAAGCAACGGGCAGGTTCTTTTGTCCAGTGAAATGTACGAAACCCGTAGGGCGGCAGAAAGCGGCGTTGCATCTGTAAAAAAGAACTCTGCTGACCCAAAACGATTTGACCGAAAGAAGTCCAACAAGGGCGATCATTATTTTAATCTGAAAGCTGCGAACGGCGAACCGATTGGCAAAAGCGAAATGTACACGACGTCGAGAGGCATGGAAAACGGCATCGCATCAGTGACGAAAAACGCGTCTGGCGCTCCGGTGAAAGATGCTTAGCTTTGTCTGATGAAAATTTTTCCTCGACTTCAATTTAAGTATAAACAAATCAACCAAACCCGAGTTCAGGTCGGGAAGGGTTGCTCTGCACCCGCTCTTTTTTTGCTGCAAGATACGCATGCTGGTTCACAAAAATATTTCTATCCGCCATCCATTTGAATTATGACCTTTCCTTTAACAAAAGCCGGCCCTCGCACCCGCCTGGGTGTAGAAATACTTCTCAGCGAAAAAATAGAGCTGATCCGTAACTTGCGCGTCGGCCTCGTTTGCAACCAAGCCTCCATTTTGCCCGATTTCTCGCACACTGCGGATGTTTTCGGCGAAAGGAATGAAT
>JACDAY010000370.1 GCA_013695195.1 Blastocatellia bacterium
AGCCGCTAAACGCAAAGCCTGTGCCTGTACCGTCGCTTCGTCTTTTAACGTAAACTGCAAATTTTGAACGCGATTTGCGCCCGACTGTGTCGCTGTATCGATCACATTTCCGACTTTTGTAAGGTCATCGAGCGTTATGCGGACGATATTCTGCGCCGTGTAACCCGTGATAGTCGGCTCGCCGCCCTCTTTCGGATAACGGTATGTCGGTGAAACATTATAACTGATCGTCTTTATGTCGGCGCTGCTTCCGAGCAACTGACGCAAGCGCGCTAGTGTCGCTTCGAGTTTCTGCGCGTTTTGCGCAACCGCAGCCTGCGATGTAGCGGCCTGCGTTACGACGCCGATATCGATATTCGCCCGGTCGGGCTTTGCCGTAACAACTGCTTCGCCGCTAGTGCGGATCGAAGGCGGAAGCTTGTCAGTGGAATCCTGGGCTACGGCTTGAACAGCACCCAAAGTCAGAAGCATCAAAAGGTTTGTGGACAATAAAATAAAAACTTTCTTTTTAATATTCATAATTTTTCTGTGTTCGGCCTGTGATTATTATATTCGGCTTTTACCAGTATTCGAACCGAACCTCTCCACTTAAAGAACGGTCAACAGCGGATTTCTTGCATCGTCTTTTTCACGCCTATTTAACCGGAACGAGTCTCAATATTCGGTCGTCTTCTTTTGCGGCCGATCCGCGCCCGTCGCGGTTCGAGGTCGAAAAATATATAAATCCGTCGGGCCCTTCGGCAACTTCGCGGATCCGGCCGTATGTCTCTTTCAAAAGATCTTCCTGGCCGGCAACATTTCTTCCGTTAAGCGTTACCCGTATTAAACGCTCGCCGCGAAGGCAGCCGAAAAAGAAACTGTCCTTGAATGCCGGAAAGGCGTTGCCTTTATAAAACGTCCCGCTTGCCGGAGCGCAGGCAGGAGTGTATTCGAGCAGCGGAGACTCCAGCCCTGCCTGCGTCTGCTTATGGTGAATAACGGGCCAGCCGTAATTCTTGCCGCGTTCGACTATGTTGACCTCATCGCCGCCGCCCGGGCCGTCGAATCCGCTCGGCCCGTGTTCGGTTTGGAACATCAAGCCCGAGCCGGGCTGCCACGCCAGGCCCTGAGCATTTCGATGGCCGACCGTCCAGATCTCGGGCCGCGAACCCGGCTGATTTACAAACGGATTGTCCGCCGGAACAGTCCCGTCGTCGTTTAGCCGCAAGGTCTTGCCCGCCAGCGAATTCATCTGCTGAGCAAGAGTCCGGTCTGTCGAGTCTCCGGTTGTGATATATAATTTTCCGTCCGGCCCAAAGCGCGCGCGTGTGCCCGCGTGATTCGGTGCGGCCGGAATGTCTTCGATAATGATTTTAGGTTCCGTAAGCTTATTCGCGGCAAATTTATAACGCACGACCTTTACCCGGTTCCCGTCTTTGTTGTACGCATAAGCCAAATAAACATAGTTATTTGCAGCAAAATTCGGGTGGATCGAAATGTCCATCAGACCGCTTTCGCTCGAAGACTCAACATCCGGCACTACGTAAACCGGTTCGGCTCGGAGCTTGCCGTTTTCGATGATCTGCACACGGCCGGGCCGCTCGGTGAATAAAAGATTTTTATTCGGCATAAAAGCAAAACCCCACGGCACTTCCAAACCGCTTGCGACGGTTTCGATGCGAAAACGCATTTGTTTGTCCTGCGTTTCGACAACCTGATTTTCCGCGAGGCCTTTTGGAGCGCTGCCGCAGCCCACAAGAAACAGAGCACAACAAAAAACGACCTGAAGTGTAAACCGGTCAACGTCCATACGTAATTTTAACAGTTTGCCGGGCACCTTCAAAATATTTCCGGTGCGAATTATTAGTAAATGTGATTAGCGAACTGAATTGAGAAATTATGTTCGGGGAAATGTGCTTTTGTTACACCAGCTTATCCGCGAGTGCGGCCCATCGCGTCAGATCGGTTTCGAGCGTTTTATTTAAGGCCTGCTGTTCGGTGAATAGTTCGTGAACCATGCCGGCATCGCTTCCGGACGCGGCGAGACCTAGCTCGATTTCGGGCAGGCGTTTTTCGGACTTGGCGATACGAGATTCGATTTCTTCGAGTTCGCGTTTTTCCTTGAATGTAAGTTTTTGCTGTCTATCGTTATTAGTTGAGGCAGGAGTTTTGGCCGGTGTTGCGGTCGTTTCCGTTTCTTTATTCGCGTCTTCCTCGCGCTTGCGATATTCCAGATAAGCGCTGTAATCGCCGGCATATTCGCGTACGCGCCCGTCGCCTTCAAAGCGGAATATGTTATCAATCGTGCGGTCGAGAAAATACCGGTCGTGGCTTACGACTATCAAAGCACCGGCAAAATCGTCGAGGTATTCTTCAAGAGCAATTAGTGTCGGGATATCGAGATCGTTGGTCGGTTCGTCAAGGAGTAAAACATTAGGCGAGCTCATCAAAATTCGCAAGAGATAAAGCCGCCGCCGCTCGCCGCCGGAAAGATTTCCTATGATCGAATACCGAGCTGCAGGAGTGAACAGAAACCTTTCCAGCATTTTACCGGCCGTGATCTGCGTTCCGTCGATCGTCGTTATATATTCCGCCATTTCGAGGATGTAATCGATCACGCGCTGTTCGTCGTTCAAGGCTCGGCTTTCCTGGTCGTAATAGCCGATGAGGACTGTTTGGCCAACGTCTATCACGCCGCTGTCGGGCGGGATTCGCCCGGTGATAATTTCGAGCAAAGTCGTTTTACCTGATCCATTTGCGCCGATTATACCGATGCGGTCATCACGTTTCAGGAGATATGTGAAATCGTCGATCAGGTTGATGTCGCCGTAAGATTTCGACACGTTTTGCAGCTCGATAACTTTTGATCCCAAACGCTTCGAGCCGATGGCGATGTCGACCTCGGCCTTCGCCTTTTCTTTTGGCTGGTCCATCAATTCGTAAGCCGCATTTATCCGCGACTTCGATTTCCGCGTGCGGGCCTTTGCACCACGACGAAGCCATGCAAGCTCTTTTTTGATCAATTGATCGCGTTTGTGGCCTTCGACGGAGCGGAGAGCTTCCTGTTCTGCCTTTTTCTCCAGGTAGTAGGCGTAATTTCCATTGAAATTCTGAACGGCGCCGCGATCGATCTCGAAGATCCGATCCGTAACCCTGTCAAGAAAATAGCGGTCGTGCGTGACGAGCAAGAGCACGCCGGTGTAACGCGCGAGGTACGATTCGAGCCATTCGATTGTGTCGGCGTCGAGGTGGTTGGTCGGTTCGTCGAGAATTAGAATGTCGGGTTTTACAATGAGCTCGTGGGCAAGGGCGACACGCTTGCGCTGCCCGCCGGAAAGCGTTTTCATTTGCGCGAATGTGTCGTGAATGCCGAGCCTGGTGAGAACGGCGCGGGCATTTGTTTCAATCTCCCATCCGCCTGAGATCTCGAGTTCGTGCTGAAGAGCGGAAACCTTTTCCAGCAGTTTTGCGTCGCTGCTGCCGGCCGCCAGATCGTGACATGCTGCTTCGTAATCACGGATCGTTTGCATTACCCCGCTGCTCGACGCAAAGATCGTTTCAAGGACGGTCAAATTCTCGTCGTACGCCGGATTTTGCGACAAATATGCGAGCGATTTACCCAGGGAACGCACAACGCGGCCGGTATCCGGCTGTTCAAGTCCGGCGATGACGCGCAAAAGCGTCGTCTTGCCTGAACCGTTCGCGCCTATGATACCGATCTTGTCGCGGTCTTCGAGGCCAAGCGTAACGTTCTCGAAAAGGGGTTTGATCCCGAAATTCCTGGAGACATTTTCGAGCGAGAGAATATTCATTTCGAGTCCGGTGCAGAAACGCGTAGATGAGCGTGTTCCTTTCACTTGGGGAAGAGAACACGCTTCATAACTGTCGCGTTTCCGCATTAAAGAGAATACGCTCCATAACTGTCGCGTTCTGCATTAAGAAATCTATCTCACACCGATCACTTCGATAATAAAGATCAGCGTCGCACCGGGCGGAATATCCGCTCCGGCACCGCGCTCGCCGTAGCCTATCGCGGCTGGGATGATTAGGGTCGCATGATCGCCAATGCGAAGTTTCTGGACGCCTTCGTCCCAGCCTTTTATCACGCGGCCCGCACCGAGCGGAAACGAAAACGGCTCGCCTCTGTCGAGTGAGCTGTCAAATTTTTGCCCGTTCGTCAGCATCCCCGTGTAGTTAACGATAACGTTGTCGCCGGCTTTAAGCTGTGCTCCCGTACCGGCTTTCGTTACGATATACGTCAGGCCGGAAGCGGTCGTCATGCCCGCCTGCTTTATAATTGGAGTTGTCATTTTCTTTACTGTTGTACGCTTAGTAATTACAAGCTTTTTACGGTAAACCGGTTTTCTTCTGGTCTGTGTGAAAGAAACGCCGACGCAAACCGCCATCATCAGGAACACCGCGAAGATTGATTTTTTCATATTGTCTTTTATTTTTCTCGTATTTCGAATAAGGATCTGCTTACTGTCGGTCAAAGATTAAATAAACAGTTCCGCGGACACCTTAAAAAAATCCGCTAGTGCTTTGGCTTGAGACTTGCTAATTTCTCTTTTACCGCTTATCGCTTCGGACACTCTGCTTTTTGATCCAAATACTTCTGCTAAATCTTTTTGCTTGAAACCACGCGCGTTCATCATTTCAATTAAGATTTCGTGGGGTGAAGCATTTCTAGGTTGATAAAAGTTTTCTTCAAAATCCGTAATCAGTCTTCCCAATAGTTCAAGCAAAACTGTTTCTTCGGACGATAATTTTTTTTCCGTAGCCAACAATTTCTCAACGATTAAGATCGCACGGTCATTTTCTTCCTCAGACTTTATAATTGTCGGAAGCGTTTTGGACAAAAGTCTGCCATATTTTTGCGGATTTATTTTTTCGGCAATTCTAATCATTCTTTCCACGTGTCTTTGTCATAATCGGCATGCGTCAGAATGTGCCTGATTAAAACTAATTGAGATTCGTAATGAATTTCGGCAACCAACCTGTAATTATTTCCACAGATGTTAAAAACTACAAAACGCCCAACAAAATCAGCATGCGGATAATTTTGTCTAACCTCGACGATATTTTGCCATTTCGCTTTCCTCGCAATTTTGTACCATGAGCTAAGTGAAGATTCGGAATTGGGATGCAAAATTACGAATTCCCGAATCTTTCGATATGAAATCGTATTCATCAGCTTTACAAATTATGCGCCGCTTTCTTGCTTTCAACCAATAGCTTATGCGCGCAATAAGGACAAAACACAAGTTACCATTATGGGAACTTTTTGTCAATGCATTTTGGTAAAAGTTTTGGATGTCGTAATATTGTTTAGGCAAAAGTTTTCGGGGGAGCTAAAAGCTGAGAGTTGTTCAAATCGAACATTACCCTAAAAACCTGATGCGGATAATACCGACGAAGGGAGAAAAACAATGAGTGAAAATAATCTGGAAAAAGCAGAAAAGACCAGCGATGAAGTCAAACTGCCGAGTTCGCGTAAGGTTTACGTCGAAACAAACGGCAGCACGGTTAATCAATCAAAACAAAATTTGCGTGTTCCGTTCCGTGAGATTGCTTTGAGCCCGTCAAAGGATTTTGACGGCAAGCTGGAAGAAAATCCGCCTGTGCGTGTTTACGATACGAGCGGAGTTTGGACCGATCCGAACCATAAATGCGATGTTCGGGACGGTTTGCCGGCGCTGCGGCGCGATTGGATCGTAGGGCGGGGAGATGTCGAAGAGTATGTAGGCCGCGAAATTCTCCCGCAGGACAACGGCTATTTGACCAAAGGCGCGGAAGAAATCGCAAAAGCTAACGAACGCGGAACTTTGGAAGAATTTCCGGGTCTGCGGCGTGCTCCGCTGCGGGCAAGGCCGGGCAAATGCGTGACACAGATGCATTACGCGCGGCGCGGAATTATCACGCCGGAGATGGAATATGTCGCAATTCGCGAGAACTTGGGGAGACAGATCGCGTTTGATGCCGTGCAGAACGGGCTTGAGAACGACCGCTCTTCGCTTTATCACCAACACGAGGGAGAATCGTTCGGTGCATCGCTGCCGAAATTTGTAACGCCCGAATTCGTTCGTGATGAAGTCGCTCGCGGCCGTGCAATTATTCCCAACAACATAAACCATCCGGAATCGGAACCAATGGCTATCGGACGAAATTTTCTCGTAAAGATCAACGCTAATATCGGTAATTCGGCGATTGCATCGAGCATCGAGGAAGAGGTCGAGAAGATGCGCTGGTCGACGCTGTGGGGAGCGGACACGGTGATGGATCTATCAACCGGCAAGAATATTCACGCTACGCGAGAATGGATATTGCGAAATTCGCCAGTACCTATCGGGACAGTGCCGATCTATCAAGCGCTGGAAAAGGTGAACGGGAAGGCGGAAGAGCTTACATGGGAAATCTATCGCGATACCTTGATCGAACAGGCCGAGCAGGGCGTGGATTACTTTACGATTCACGCAGGCGTGCGGCTGCCGTACATTCCGCTGACGGCTAAGCGGACGACCGGCATTGTCAGCCGCGGCGGTTCGATAATGGCGAAATGGTGTTTATCTCATCACGAGGAAAGCTTTTTATACACAAGGTTTAGAGAGATTTGCGAGATTATGCGGCAATATGATGTAGCCTTTAGCTTGGGCGACGGCCTGCGGCCGGGATCGATAGCGGATGCGAATGACGAAGCGCAGTTTGCAGAGCTAGATACGCTCGGCGAGCTGACGAAAATCGCCTGGGAGATGGACTGCCAGACGATGATCGAAGGGCCGGGGCATGTCCCAATGCACCTTATCAAGGAAAATATGGACAGGCAGCTTGAGATTTGCGGCGAAGCTCCGTTTTACACCCTCGGGCCGCTGACGACGGACATTGCGCCTGGTTACGATCACATTACATCCGGCATCGGAGCCGCGATGATCGGCTGGTACGGCACGGCGATGCTTTGTTATGTAACTCCGAAAGAACACTTGGGTTTACCGAACAAAAAAGACGTAAAAGACGGCGTTATCACATATAAACTCGCGGCCCACGCCGCTGATCTTGCCAAGGGACATCCGGGCGCGCAATATCGCGACAACGCCTTGAGCAAGGCGCGTTTCGAATTCCGCTGGGAAGATCAGTTTAATCTTGCTCTCGACCCGGAAGTCGCCCGCGAATACCACGACGAGACGCTGCCCGCCGAAGGCGCAAAGCTCGCCCACTTTTGCTCGATGTGCGGCCCGCATTTCTGCTCGATGAAAATAACCCAGGACGTCCGCGAATACGCTCAACGTCAGGGATTAGAGGCCGAAAAGGCCATCGCTGCGGGAATGAGCGAGAAGGCCCAGGAGTTCGTCGCCACCGGCGGCGAGATCTACCACGGCAACCTGCCCGAAGGCACAAAGCACGATCATTAGAAACCCGGAGAACGGGACAGCCGCCCGACGCTGTCCCTCTATTCCGTATCCTCCGCGGATTCCAACAGTTCACCCCCTTGCTCCGTCGAATAACACGCATGCCATATCG
>JACDAY010000016.1 GCA_013695195.1 Blastocatellia bacterium
CATATCGTGCCGCCATTTTCGGGGGCTGCTCAGTTTCATTACATCGTTTCCGCCGAGGCCGATGAGAATATAGTCGTAAGTTTCATCGGGAATCAGCGGCACGAGCTCGTCGATCGTTCGTCTTGCGGTAACGCCGTTTTTGCCGATCACCGTCCAGTTCACGGTTTTGCCGAGCCTTGAACTCAGGCGATCGGCGAACTGTCCGGCCATCGCCATCTTGTGTGTCCGCGCGCCTAAACCGGCTACTGTTGATTCCCCGATAACGAGCAACTTGACGCTTTCGCGGCCGCTGCCTGCGCTGCCGATGGTTTCTCCTCCCGCTCCGGGCAGCACGCCGACCTTTCTCCGCGTTTGTTGCCCCTGCAGGTATAAAAACGGCGAAAAAGGCAGTATCGCAGCGGCGCCAAGAAGATAGATTGTCTGCCAAACCAATAAATTCATAGGAGTCTTGTCCGCTGGATTCAATATGTTAAAATTTCTATATTCGAATGTTTTTGTCAAACCCGGCTAAATCTTTTTTTGCGAGTGTTTTAATTTTTGTTTTTTCTGTTTGCTGCGGTTTTCGGCAAAACGATCGAACGGAGAGCACTCCACTCATTTCCGAAACGAAACCCCAAATTCCATTTTCCACAAAAGAACCCGATGTTTTTCAGTGTGAGATAGTTGTAACTACCGGCGAAACGGTGCGAAAAACCTTTGTTGCACGAAAGAGCGAAAAAAGCCGTATCGATTATGATTACGGCGAAGAAAATCAGCATGCCGTGCTGCGAAATGAAAAAGAGTATTTGATCGCTTTCAAGCGAAAGATTTACACTGAAAATTCTCCGATAACCATTCCGAACAAGAGTGAGATTCAGTTCAGCGATATAACCTCGGAGTTACTTAGCCGCGGCGATCATATGGAGTTTATGGAGATCGCAAGTGAGAATAATTTATTGAAATACAAGGTACAGAATAATCAAAGCAATACAAGCGAGGTTTTTATTTATATGAACCAAAAGATTGGATTGCCGGTAAAGCAGGAGTTTTTTAGTGTTAACGGCGAAGAGAGGATCCTGCGGTATTCTGTTGAACTAAGGAATTTTACTCCTGATGCACAAGAAAGCTTGTTTGAGATTCCAAAAGGGTTTCGAAAGGTTTCGTTAGAAGAATTTTATCGAACTTTGAGATGAGTTGAGCTTTTCAACTTTTGAGTTTCGAATATTCGCTTTATGAATTGCCTCCATCTTTAGATGGAGTCCAAGATTCCAAAATTTGAACGGCTTTAGCCGAACGTATGGATGAAGCCCTGGTTCTTTTTCCCGCATTGCCACTAGCTGAAGCTAGTGGCAATTCATAAGGAAAAATGACGTGGAAATTGTTATGGCAGAAGCAGCAGAAATTACGGACGAGCAAAAACAGCGTGCATTCGACACGCTGCACAATCTGCCTTTTGCCAAAATGATCGGCATGCGGCTGGTCCATATGGGCCCAAATGAGGCTGTGATCGAGATCGAAATGCGCGATGAGCTTCGCCAGCCATCCGGCGTTCTGCATGGCGGCGTTACTGCTACGCTGATCGACACGGCAATGGCTTTTGCCGTCATCACGCGGCTTGCCGAGGATGAACGCGCTTCGACCATAGATCTGACCGTTCATTATTTGCGGCCGCATACGACAGGCACGATAACCTGTACAGGAAAAGTCGTACGAGCCGGCAATAAGATTTTTACCGTTTCCGCCGATGTTGTGAACGAACAGGGAAAGCTGATCGCTACGGCGCTCTCAACTTATACGAAAGTGTAGAGAGTTTATAGAGTTTATAGAGATTCAGAACTCTACGAACTCTATAACTCCAAACTCTAAGAACTAAGCAAGATGGAACAGATCAAAAATTTTGCACGCTATTTCAAGCCTTATAAATGGAGGATAGCTGCCGGAATTCTATTCATTCTGATTTCAATAGTTTTTGGCTTGATTGTGCCGTATCTGGTTGGGCAGGCGGTCGACGATTTGAGCTTAGCTGTTACGTGGGACAAGATCGTCTATTATCCTCTCGTGATTCTTGGCGTTAATCTCATGAGCGGCATTTTCCTGTTCTTGCAGCGGCGTGTGCTGATAAATACATCCCGGCATATCGAATTCGACATGCGCAAGGCGTTTTATGCCAGCCTCGTCGATCAGCCGCTCGAATTTTTTCAAAAAAACCGTGTCGGCGATCTGATGGCTCGCGCCACCAACGACCTTGCCGCGGTTCGGCAGGTATTCGGGCCGATGATCCTTTACAGCTTTCAGGCTATATTTGCACTCGCAGTCGTCCTGCCGATACTGCTAAATATTTCTGTTACGCTTACACTTTTGATTTTGATTCCCATGCCGCTAGTTTCGCTGACGGTAAAATATCTTGGCGATCAGATACACATCCGGTTCGAGAAAATTCAAGGTTATTTCTCGGATATTACCGCCCGAACGCAGGAAAATCTGAGCGGCGTTCGCGTCGTCCGTGCATATGCGCAGGAAGATTCCGAGATAGAAGAATTCCAAAAACTGAACCGCGAATACGCCGCGCAAAACCTGCGCCTCGTGAAATTCGCGGCGGCGATGCGTCCGCTTCTGTTCTTTTTTATCGGACTGGGATTTGTAATAATCGTCGCGGTCGGCGTCCCGATGGCAGTTCGCGGCGAGATATCGGCAGGCGATTTCACGGCATTTATTTTGTATCTGCAGCGAATGATATGGTATCTGATCGCTCTCGGTTACGTGGTGAATCTTTATCAGCGCGGAACGGCTTCGTTGAAACGTTTTAACGCCATCCTCGAAACCGAGCCGACGATACAGGACGCCCCCGAAACGCGAGAGCAGCCAAAAATAAAAGGCCGCATCGAATTCCGCGATCTCTCTTTTGCGTACAACGGAAAGACTGTTTTGGAAAATATCGATCTCACGATAGAGCAGGGAAAAACCGTCGCATTTGTGGGCAAAACCGGCAGCGGAAAATCTACACTGATGAGCCTTATCCCGCGGCTGCTGGATGCGCCGGAGGGCAGTGTTCTGATAGACGGAATTCCGATACGGCAGTTCCCGATCGAGCAGCTTCGTCAGTCAATCGGCTTTGTTCCGCAGGAAACTTTTTTGTTCAGCAACACCTTGGCGGCCAATATTGCGTTCGGTGTTCAGTCAGAACCGGGAGCGGTAGCGACTGGATTCCTGTCAGAACCACCTGCGTTAGCGGGTGGCTTAATCTCGGCCAACGGAAGTCATATTTCAGTCGAAAAAGCAGCCGAGATCGCCGGCCTTGCCGATGATGTAAAGGATTTCCCCGGCAAATACGAACAGCTCGTCGGCGAACGCGGCATCACGCTTTCGGGCGGGCAAAAGCAGCGGACGGCTATCGCACGTGCCGTTATGCGAAACCCGCGAATACTGATCCTCGACGATTCCCTTTCGGCCGTCGACACCTACACGGAAGAAAAAATCCTGCACAATCTCCGCGACGTCCGCCAGGACCGAACAACACTCGTCGTCTCGCACCGCGTCTCGACCATCCGCGACGCCGACCTGATCTGCGTCCTCCACGAAGGCCGCATCATCGAAAGCGGCACACACGAAGAACTTTTAGAATTTGCGGGCGAATATGCGGAGCTTTACCAAAGACAATTGCTGGAAGAAGAACTCGAGGCGACAGATTAACGAAACTACTTCAAAAGACTAACAAAACCTTCCTGCTCAAAAGTTTGTAGTCAGCACATCAGTAACAGTGAATAAAATAGACGCCTTCTATTTCTTTGTTCTCCAACCACGCCCAAATCGTTGCACTGGAAACCAAACGTCAGATCGTCAATTTTTGACATCAGTGCGTCAAAAAAGCTTAGTTTGTGTACACGATTGGTCCCGCACAGACAACGTTGTCTCAACCCAGGAAATTCCGGAAATTCGATTTATTTAGATTGTATTTAGGAAACAGCTTAGCCAAATCAATGCTGCCCATGTGTTTATAAGCAGCCTCCGCGAAGATGGCCCGGAAATC
>JACDAY010000018.1 GCA_013695195.1 Blastocatellia bacterium
GAAAATCGATAGCCTCGGCCGTGTCGCCGTCGGCTTCGGCCCACGTTTTCGCGACTTCGAAAACCATCCATGCCGAAAGTTCGTGCTTTCGTGAGCGCATTATATCCGCTATCTTGAAAAGATATTCTGCCCGCGTCGCAGGCGGCACATCCCGCCAGAGTTTGAAGGCATTAGTTGCAGACTCTATCGCCCGTTCGACAAGGCTCGTGTCCGTATCAACCTCAGAAAATACGCCAACCACCTCCGATTTATTCGCCGGATTGATGCTGTCAAATTTACTTTCGAGCGTAATCTTTTCGCCGTTGATTATATTCGGATACTCCCGGCCAAGCTCGCTTCGCACCTTTTCAATCGCGGCCCGCATCGCTTCTGCATTCTCGGGCAACGAATAGTCGATGAACGGTTCGTTCCTAAATTCGTCTAACATCCTTTGTGTTTGCATTTTGTCGTCCTCATTCCTTTTGGAAGATTTCAAATCTTCCTGATTCGTTTTTCCCCGCTTTTGCTTTTCTGACCGTTACGCCGTTTGCAATACTGAACTCTTTGGTTCCGGGAGAGGATCGGCGCCGAGCTTTCCCGATATTGTAAGTCGCAATCCATGCGGACTTCCCTTGCCGCCACGGTTTCTAAAACCCTCCGCTCCAGGTTGCGCGATCAAATCCCGGATCTTTGGCGGCATATTTTAGCGATATTTTTGTTCTTCCATCTCGTGCAATTCCCATTCGTCCAAAAGTTCGGGACGCGTCGGCTCGTCGTCCGACTGCCATGCCAAAACAAAACGGGGCGTCTGCGTGTCGTTCGAATGCCTGCAGTAACTTAAGATAAGCACCCAGCCCGATTCCAAATACAAGTTAAGTTCCCTGATGGTGCCGACCTCCGTGGTCCGCTTCGTGTCTTCAATACTCATTCTACTCATTCCCATTTTCCTGTCTTTTGCAGTCTCTTTATTTTACGTTTTGCCATTTCACGCTTTAAAATGGTCATTCGATCCAAAAATGTTATGCCATCACAATGATCGGTTTCGTGCAGAACGCAGCGGGCGGAGAGTTCTTTCAAATCCATCTCGAATTTTTTACCCTTTATATCCTGAGCCCTGACGATAACACGCATTTCACGTTTTATGGTTTGATAAAGTCCAGGAAAAGAAAGACAGCCTTCATCGCCGATCTGTTCTCCTTCCACACTTACAATTTCCGGATTTATAAACGCCAGCTTATTCGATTTGCCGGCTTCGTCTGGCACGTCCATCACAAAAAATCTTTTTGAAATTCCGATCTGTGGTGCCGCAAGCCCGACTCCGCCGGCGTCATGCATCGTTTCGAACATATTGTCAATCACGCGGCCAAATTTTGGTTCAAATTCTTCATCTGTAACCGGTCTTCCAACAGTAAGGAGCACCGGTTCCGGATATAGAACAATCTTGAGCAACGGCATAAAGTATAGTTTACCTCAAGGCCGCATAAAATGGGTAATCTACAGAATAAAGTGAACGACGCGGCGGCCGAAGCGGATCCAAATGGCAAACGAGAGCCGCTTTTTCAAGCCAGTAGTTGAGTTTCCGGCCTTTATGCTCGGGCGGAATCGCCGGAAGGTTTAGCTTATCAGTATTGTCGATTTGTGATCGGGCGATGGCGACAGCAACTGCGGTTTCGATATTTCTTTTCTCCGCCATTGCCCAGTCGCACAATAATTTCCTCTTCTGCCCATCTAAAATGGAATTACGATGAATCCATAGATATGAAGGAAGCGGCATCGCTCTTGATTCAACCTGTTCGCAAATCTCTTCGAATTTTCGGATTTTCTTTTCCGCGGAATAAGTGTTCCAGACGCTGAAATTTACTTCCTTGCGTCCCTGCTCTATATGATCGGCCAGAAACCAGGAGAACGGAGAAACATTCGAGTACCACGGAAAGATAGTTTTATGTGAATGGCAATCGTAACACGACCGGGAAAGAACTGCCTGCACATCGGCGGGAACGGCCGTCGCTACTTCGATCGTTTCGTCTTCGACGATCTGCGGATTGATTCGGTCCGGACGAAAAAATTGTAAAACGAAGAAAACTATTGCGGTAATTATGAACACAACCTTTAGTAATTTTTTCATCTATAATAAAACCCTTTTTTATTTCAAGAATTCATATTAAGATATGGGTGAAAGTATGATAAATCCCGTCATCATCGCTGTCCCGTTTTTTGCCTTTATGATCGGGCTTGAGGCCTGGTACGCGTACCATACGAGCGCGGATGCGTATCACAAAAAAGATGCCTGGAACAATATTTTCATTGGCTTCGTCAGCGTCGCGTTCGGAGCTCTTTTTGGGCTGTTTATCGGCGTGATCTATGCGTTCGCGTATGAACTTGCGCCGTATAAATTCCCTGCCGATGCATGGTGGACGTGGGTTATTCTATTCTTCGTCGACGATTTCGCTTATTACTGGTTTCATCGGATAAGCCACGAATCGCGATTGTTTTGGAATTTTCACGTCGTCCATCATTCCAGCGAACAATATAACCTTAGCGTGGCGGTAAGACAAAGCTGGTTCAGTGGCCTATTGCATTGGATATTCTACGCACCGCTTATGCTTTTGGGATTTGCGCCGTGGATGTTTTTGATCATGCACGGGTTCAACCTTATCTACCAATTCTGGATTCATACAAAATTTGTAACGAGTCTCGGCCCGCTCGAATACGTTCTGAACACACCCTCGCACCACCGCGTTCATCACGGCGTGAACGATAAGTATCTGGACAAAAACTACGCCGGTGCCTTGATAATCTGGGATCGCTTATTTGGAACGTTTGTCGAAGAAACGGAAGAGCCGCGATATGGCATTATTAAGCCCATCAACAGTTATAATCCGCTCTGGATCAATACGCACGGCTGGGTCGAGATGTTTGCGGCGATGAAACAACGGGAGTCGCTGGCCGGTAAACTGCGATGCATGTTCAGTTCGCCAAATATGACCCGCTGAATGTTCATATGAAATTGACTTTCGTCTCGGTACTGATTTTGTTTCAAATGACGGCAGGTTTGTCTTTGGCTCAATCAGACCGTTTGGTCGTCACTTCCAGGAAGATCACATATAAACGGATAGGAAAAGATGTCCCGGACTTTAAGAATACGTTTGAAGTCAACTATCCGGTCATCCGGGGTGGTTCTAATTCGGCTGCCCGAAAAAGAATCGTGCACGCAATCGACTATTGGCGTATATTCCAAATGTCTCTGACGGAAAACCTTGGCAACCATTATTGGCTCAACAGTTTCGATTATGAAATCAAATACAATCAACATTCTATTTTAGACATTTGGCTCACGGTCGAGGGTGTAGGAGCATATCCGGACTCATCCATAAGATATCTCGTCTTCGATATTCGGACGGGAAAGCGGCTGACGATTATCGATCTTTTCAAAAAGCATACTATGTCAGCACTTCTTAAAAAGCTCCGCGAGAAAATGCGGGTCGAGGAAGTTAAAGCAATCAAAATAAACGACGCGCTGAAGGAAACGCTGGCAGTACACCGCGAAAATTTACGGGACTATCATCAGACACCCAATAAACTTGTATTCAAACACCTCAGTGGATTTTCGATTAATGATTTTGGCGTCACTTTCCATTACGATTACGGGTTTGCTCATAGCATCGAAGCTATCGAGCCTCCGGGCGAATTCTTCTTGACCTATACAGAATTAAAACCGTTTATTAGAAAAGATGGTTTGCTTGCGAGGTTTGTTCGCTAATATACTTCGGTATCTATGGTTGACAGGAAAATCAGAGTTTTGGTGGC
>JACDAY010000026.1 GCA_013695195.1 Blastocatellia bacterium
CTTTGAACCTTGGCAATCGTTTGCACTTTGGTTCAAGTCCATTCCGCTGACTTGAATTATTGACAATTCTTCCATTAGAGATTTTTGGATTTATTCGTTTGACTGAAATAGGAATCAAATCAAAAAAAATTTCCGAAATTATCAGTTTTCAGCTATCATTTATCAGTTATTCCGAAGTCGGTTTTAGGTTTGAGGCACTTTTCGGGCGGAGAATCACTCTTCGCCCGACAACCTCAAATCACCGGCTGCTATCCGCTTAATTGCTTCGACATACGCAGTATGTTCATGCTGCAAAATTCTCGCGGATAAGGTTTCGGCGGTATCGTCGCCCAACACCTCCACCGCCTTTTGCAGAATGATCGCGCCGTTATCAAGATTTTCGTCGACAAAATGCACCGTGCAGCCCGATATCTTTGCGCCGTGATCGATCGCCTGCTTTTGGGCATCCACGCCGGGAAACGCCGGCAGCAGGCTCGGATGAATATTCACGATCCGATTGTGAAAAGAGCATATAAAGCCCGGCGACAGCAGCCGCATATAACCAGCGAGGCAAACAAGCTCGACACCTTTTTTCCGCAGCTTTTCTATAATTTCTTGGTCATGTTCTTCCCGCGTCCGCCCATTTCGCTCAATGACAACCGTCTCAATACCGCGTTCCTTTGCCTTTCCCAAACCAGCCGCAACCGCCCTGTCGCTGATTACCACCGCAACCTTGGAATCCGGTATCTCGCCACGCAGCACGGCATCAACAATCGCAGTCATATTCGACCCGCGTCCTGAGATAAGAATTCCAATTTTCATTTGCAAAGGCAGAAACACGACCAGTGGAGAGTGCTTCAAATCGCGATCAGAGTCTTTTATTTACCCTTGTCGTTGAATTTTTTTCCTCTGCCGAACATCGCTTTCATCAAATCGACAAAGTTGCCGTCGCTTTTACTTGAATACGACGCATAAGTACAAGGGCCAATATATAGCTGGCCCTTTTCGAGGATGGGTATAAAGAAATAACTTTCGTTATTCCGGAAGCGAACGCCGCACGGGTTATCAGATGTGAAAAGAGTCATTCTTGGCCGGTTAACACCGAGCCAAGCCCTGTCTACGTCGACAGTTATCTCCAGGAGCTTGTCGCCATAACTCGTTACCGTGCCGGGAACCTCTTTGCTAGAGACCAGCTTCCCCGTAAAAGCCGCTCCTTTGAACTCTTTACGATAGTACTTTTTGAATTTTGGTATATCTGCCGGATAAATTGAAGGATTCACGCCGGGACACATGCAGGCATTTATTGACAGATGCGCCAAGCCCATCAGGGCAACTAAAATCGTGAGAATTGGGATTTTCCGAATCATAAATTTGTTCCCCCACTAAATAATTTCTACCTTTCCATTTCCTACCTTTCCCTTTCCTATCTCAAAGACCTGCTGAAGACTTCCCGCAATCTCTTTGACTTGGTTTTGAGCACAGACCACTACCATCCCGATCCCCATATTAAACGTCCGGAACATCTCTTTTTCGTCGACGTTCCCGAGCCGCTGCATCATGCCGAAGATTGGTAGTTCCTGCCAGGTGCCGCGGTTTATTTCTACTGAGACGCCGTCGGGCAAAATGCGCGGGATGTTTTCGAGAAAGCCGCCGCCGGTTATGTGGGCAAGCCCCTTGATGAGTCCGGTGTCAAGGAGCGGGCCGATCTGCGGCAGGAAACTGGCGTGGGTTTCCAATAATGCTTTGCCGACCGTGGTGCCGAGTTCCTTGACATGATCGCCGGGTTTGTAGCCGCCAACTTCGAAGAAGAGTTTTCGTGCTAGCGAATAGCCATTCGTCTGCAATCCGTTTGACGGAATGCCGAGAACGACATCGCCGGGGACGATATTTTTACCGTCGATGACTTTCGATTTATCGACAACGCCGACGATAAAACCGGCGAGATCATATTCGCCGGGCGGATAGAAATCGGGCATCTCTGCTGTTTCGCCGCCAAGCAGAACGCAGCCGTTTTCGCGGCAGGCCTTTGCCATGCCCTCGACCACCGATGCAGTTACTTCGGGATCGAGCTTTCCGGTCGCAAAATAATCGAGAAAGAAAAGCGGCCGCGCACCCTGCACCAGAATATCGTTGACGCAATGGTTTACAAGGTCCGCACCAACCGTATTATGGATCCCGGTTTCAAAAGCGATCTTCAACTTTGTCCCGACGCCGTCCGCCGAAGCAACGAGTATCGGCTCCGCCATATCGGGAAAAGCACCGGAAAACATCCCGCCAAAGCTCCCGATCTCGGTCAGCGTCCGGTCATTAAAAGTGCTGCGGGCAAATTCCTTGATCTTCGCGACTGCACGATCTGCATTGTCGATGGAAACTCCGGCATCGGCATATGAAATTGATTGAGTCATAAAGAGAAAGATTATAACCTTTTCAAATAGTTGTCATATTTAAAACAGTGACGACTCGATCTTGAAAACGAACTTATAAATCGCGTAGCGATTATTCGAATTTAGACGTGGGTTTCAAAAGATTTTTGTCGCGTCAGCGACAACTGAAGACAAGACGGATTTCATTCGTCGCTGACGCGACGAGTCTTTTACTCTCATTTGACCGTGGGTTGAAACCCACGGCTTAATTTACGCTGCCGCTTACGCCGCTGCAAAACTTCTTGTAAACTTCATTGACTTGCACGCCGTCCGCGTTTAGCATTTTTGTAGAACAGGCTGTTAGCCTGTATACAAGTGGTATTTAACCGAATTTCGACAGACTTGCAGTCTATCGTATTAAATTTATGAGCTTTACATTACACGATCTGGGAGCGGAAGGCTTTGAGTTTACCGCAAACGTATGGAATTGGAAGGCGACGCTCGAGGTCATTAAGAGCTTGGATATTATAAGCGAGGGCACGGTCAGGCAGATGAGCTACAACGCTACGGGCGTAAAGCTGGAACCAGAGGAGGCCCACGCCATCGGCGAAAGGATCCGCGACGAGATTTTGCCAAAGCTGGCCCCCAATAAACGCATTTTTGCCGACCTTACCATAACCGATGCTCCCGATGATATGACGCTGTTTAAAGACGACGACGAACAATGGAAAAACTACAGCGCGACCTACGAATCGCTAAAGGAGTTTTCCGAATTTTGTCTCAAATCGAAGGGTTTTCAGGTTTTTTAATTTTTTAGAAGCAGGGCAGAAACCCGCGCGGTGGCAAGGGTGCGGATTTGTTAGATAAACATTAAGAACACACTCCCTACCGGTCGTGTTTCTGCCTTTTTTAATGGAATCACTTCAGGAAATCATCGCCGCGATCGAGCCGGTCTTTAAGAACCTATATGTTCAGATCGGGCTTTTGGTTGTATTCGCTACGGTTCACGGCTACATCGGAGCCTGGCTGGCGGTTCGGATGCTTTTTCGGCCGCGGCATCCTTTCAAAGTGTTGGGCATTACGCTTTTTCCGCAGGGAATGATCCCGCGTCATCGCGACCGGTTGGCAGCGGCGATTGGCAAAGCGGTCGGCGAAGAGCTTGTCTCGCAGGAAACGATAATGGAAGAGCTGCTCGGCAAGGATTTTCTGCGCAAGAAAATTCGCGGCGTGGTCGATTCGTATACGGGCGAGCTGATGTCGCAAAGCTATCCATCGTTGATCGAAGCCCTGCCCGCAAAGCTACGGGCGCCGGTGCTCGATGCAATTACGTCGCTGCAATTCAAAGTCTCAAAACACATCGAAGAAGTGCTTAAAAGCGAGGAATCAATTGAAACAATCCGCGGATTTGTCGAAAGACGTGTCGATGATTTTCTTTCAAAACGCGTTTCCGAAGTCATTGATGACGAGGCCTTTGAAAAAATCGTCGGCTTTCTCGAAGACCGTATCCGCACCGCGATTGCGTCTCCCGCATTCGCCGAAAAGATCAAGAATTTTATCAGCCGCCGCGTTGACGACCTGGCGAATACCCAAACGCCGCTCGGGCAAATGTTCACCGACGATGCCGTGCTGCTGCTAAAGGAAAAGGCCAACGAGCAGATCGAGCCGGTCATTCACCATCTCACCGAGTTGGCTGCGGCCGAGAAAACGCGTAATCAGATTGGCGCCTTGATTAAACAGGAAGTGCACGGTTATTACGAGCAGCTGCCGTTTTTCAAAAAGATGTTCGTTTCGCGCGAAAACCTGATCAGCGAAGTCGACGATCTCGTCAACGAAAGCCTGCCCAAACGCATTGAGGAAACTTTAAAAGGCGACTTTTTTGCCGACGAAGCCCGAAATTTTATCGATACAAGCATCGATAATGCTCTTGCTCGTCCCTTGCCGGAGATTGTGGGCACGATTGCCCCGGAACATCTCGAACGGCTAAAGGCTCAGATCGCAAAATCCGTTTTTTCATTAATTCAGGGGGAGGAAATGATGCACTCCGTATCAGCGTATCTGACCGATACGTTCCAGAAGCTTCGGCCGCACAGCTTAGACGCGATTATGGAGACGCTGCACACAGACTCCGAGGAGAAGCTCAAAAATATGCTTTCAAAAGGCATTTTGAGCATTCTAACGCGACAAGAAACCTCGCAGATAATCAATTCCGTGCTCGCAAAACAGATCGAAAATCTTCTGGCTGCACCGATCGGCAGACTCTCTGACAACATATCCGAAGAAAAACTGCTTGCGGCCAGCGAATCATTTTCCGACACGATTATCGCCGCACTCCGTGAAAAGCTCCCCGATGCTATCCGGGAATTCAACATCGGCAACGTCGTGCGTGAAAAGATCAGCAAATATCCCGTCGAAAAACTCGAATCGCTGGTTATGTCCGTAGCTAAAGAACACCTCCGCACCATTGAGCTTTTCGGGGCTCTTTTCGGCTTTGTTATCGGAGTTGTGCAGGCGTTTCTTTCATACTGGGCATTTGCAAAATAGGATCAAGCTGGATTACATTGCAGGCTTGCAATTTGGGAGGTTGAAATGAAACTTTTAGGATTTGTAATTTTTATTGCGTCGCTGAACGTATCCAGTGCCTGCAATATGGCAAACGTAACCGGCATTCGCGGTTCGGGAAATGCAAAAGCCGAAACGAGGAACCTGTCGGGCTTTAAGCAGATCAAGGCCGGCGGTGCGATCAAGCTCGAAGTCGCCGCCCAAAAGGATTTTGGAGTATCTGTCGAAACTGACGATAATCTGCTTGAATACATAACAACAGAGATCAGCGGCGATACGCTGATCATTGGCTCGAAGGACAGAATTTCGCCGACTTCTGCGATCAAGGTAGCCGTTTCGATGCCAGAGCTAACCGGTATGGATATATCGGGTGCTTCGACCGCGACGGTCAGCAGTGTTAAAACCGATTCGCTGGAGCTAACGGCAAGCGGTGCCTCAAAGATAAAAATCGACGGTCAGGCCCAAACGCTGGAAGCCGACGCAAGCGGCGCAAGCGGAATCGACGCCGAAAATTTGCCGGCTGAAAATGCCAAAGCCGAAGCTTCGGGCGCGAGCAGCGTAACCGTAAATGCAGTTAATCACGTAGATGCTATTTCCTCAGGCGCAAGCACCGTTACATATACCGGCAACCCGAAAAACATAACTCAAAACAGCTCCGGAGCCAGCACTATAAAGAAAAAATAGCTAACTTTAGCAAAGAGATTGAAAAAAATGAAAAAAGTAATTGGTGCATCCTGGCTTTTGATGTTTATCGTAAAAAATAAATTGCTCTAAAAGTTGTCTCCGCATTATCGATTTATATTATCAAATTCTCCAAAGTTACATTGCCCGATACAAATTCAATGACAAAATTAGAATGCTGAAACTGTTTCAAATAAAAAAAGCCCCCCATTTCAGAGAAGCCTTGTCAAATTGTATGCGAAAGTGTTAGGCAGCTGCGACGACGAGACGCGGATTTGCCTTTTTCTTCAAAAGCTTACGTAATTTAAGCCGTGCCTTGTGAAGCTGTGATTTCGATGTTCCGACCGAGCAGCCCAGTATTCTGGCCACTTCTTCGTGTTCGAAGCCTTCGACGTCGTGCAGAACGAAAACGTTTTTATAACCCGGAGGCAGTTGTTCGATAGCGTTTTCCAATGCAATTTTATCGACTATCGGCATCTTGAACGGGTTGGCCGTTCCCGGCACCGTCTGTTCCGGCGTTTCGCCTTCTTCCGTCGTTTTTTCGAACTTTACAGTACGTTTTCGGAAGTGCATCAATACCTGATTGACCGTCAAACGGTGAAGCCAGGTCGTGAAAGCGGAGTCGCCGCGAAAGCTGCCCACCTTTCGGTAAAGCTGTATAAATACGTCCTGAGTCAAGTCCTCGGCTTCAAAAGCGTTTTGAAGCATTCGCAGACAAATCGAGTAAACGCGGCGATGATGCCGTTGATAAATCTCCTCGAAAGCAGCCATATTGCCTTTCGATGCCGCCTGCGTCAGCTCAAAATCTTTGGCGGAACTTATGTTCTCTACATGCCCTGAGCCTTCGGAACCTTTTTCGGCGGATATGGCGTCCGCGCCGCTCTGAAAAATAGGAAAGTTTAGTGTTTCTGTTGTCATTTGCTCTGTTCCCCCTCGCATATAATTAATCAATTAGCGTGCCAAACGCGCAGATAGACATTTCACCTCAATAAAATCACGCCAATCATCAGGTTTTGTTGCATTTTAATAAGCATACTTTTATATTCGCCTCTCATCCAAGTTGGGATTCAAACCAAACCGTGTAACCGTTTTGTTAATTGCTGCACGATATGGTTTGTGAACTAATACGTTGCATATTGAAAGATGTTATTATCTTCATTCCAAAAATTTCCTTTTTTATTCCATTCCAAAATGCCTTCAAGAAGGTCTATTCACATCATTTTCCGGCAGTTTGTTTTGGCTTGTTGTCTATTTGCGGCAAGCCCCGGAGTATTTGCGCAGCCGCAGATAAAGAGCCAGGAAGTGTCGGAAGCAGATGGAATTCCGGTTTTGATCAAACATCTTCCCGATTGGGAAAACGTCCGGAATAATACAGTGTTTATCCAAAACTCAAGCGAATTGCGAAATGCAATTGAGAACCGGCCGGTTTTGGAGCTTATCGAATTTACGGCCGGTACCGAAGCCGTTACTGCTCCCTATCCAGCCGGAAATTTACTGATAATCGAGTACACAAATCCTCAATCATCTCTGGACGCGGACGGCCGAATCATCCGGCATCTCACTGAAACTCCGCAAAACCCGCCTGTCATTTACCGCAGGATCGGAAATTATAACGCCTTCGTGTTCGACGCCGCGGATCAGGCTGCGGCCAACGTTCTGCTCGATCAAATCAAATATCAAAAAATTGTTCAGTGGCTCGGCGAAGATCCATATCTTCTTCAACGTCTGGAAAGGTATTTCGTTACAACAACACGGGATATTTTTATATCGACGGTTATATGGATCGTTGGCGGGATCGGACTTTCAATAGTTACGGGAATCATCGCAGGATTTTTCTTTTTCCGCTTTCGCGAGAATAAACGCGCGACCCGAACCGCATATTCCGATGCGGGTGGCTTGACTCGGCTGAATCTTGATGAGTTGAGCGAATGAATCGCTTGGTTTCCGCTAAAACTTGATTTACTTCGATGTTCTTTGCAATATCTTGTAAATATATGCTATCATTATGCAAGCATTAGATTGGTGCTGAGGAGAGCCGTTTATGCCCAATATTTTAATTCGCGATGTCGAAATTATTGTGCTTGAAAAACTAAAACGAAGAGCTGCGGGGGAAGGGCGTTCGCTTCAGTCCGAAATGCAGAGAATCTTAAAGGATGCAGCCGGAAGAATGGAACAACTGTCGGAACTGGAAACAGCTAGAAGGATTCGTGCTTCCCTTACGAAAGAAAATCGGAGTAACAGCGTAGAACTTCTTCGTGAGGATCGGCGGCGATGATGGTTGTACTGGACGCTAGTGTAGCGATCAAATGGTATATCAAAGAAAAAAATCTCTTCGAAGCTGAAAAGTTACTTAATGGTTATTACGAGCTCCATGCGCCGGAGTTAATTCTGCCTGAATTCGGCAGCATTGTTTGGAAAAAGGTCCGGAGAAATGAACTAACAAGTGAGGAAGGCTCATCAATTATCAAGTCGTTCTCTCGGCAGAATGTTACCTATCATTCGCACAAGCCACTAGTTACAGCATCTTATATCGGTGCAGATTTGTCCGCTCAAACAGTTTATGATTGGTCATATTTAGCGTTAGCGGTATCTTTGTCCGTGCCTTCGTGACGGCCGATGAGCGATTTTACAGGGCTTTCGAGGATACAAAACTGCTTAAGCATCTTGTGTGGATCGGGGATATTTAGGGCTTCAATTTCACGGCAGCGCGGCGACCAACGTATCAATATCGGCCCGATTATTATAAAAATGCGGGGCGATGCGCAGACGTTCTCCGCGAGCTGAAACAATTATATATTCGTTTTGCAGGTGGTCGGAAATCTCATTCGAGCTTAAACCTCTGCGATGTTTTATGCAGACGATAGCCGATTCCTCGCCCGAAGCACGAGAACTTACGATTTCATAGTTTTTCTCGGAAATCCGCCCGCATAAATAGTCGGATAGATCGTTCAGATAGGTCTCGATATTGCCCAATCCCGTATCATTCAAAAGCCTTAAGCTTTGTTCCAGCCCATAAAATAGGGACGAAGTTCCCGTTCCGCTTTCCAAAGCGAGTGCGTTTGGCTTAAAAGGCTGCTCGCGGTCATCGAAATCCCAAGGCGTTTCGACACTGATCCAGCCGACAAATATTGGTTTGACGCGATCCCTTGCACGGTCCGAAAGATAAAGAATGCCGCAGCCTTCCGGAGCGCAAAGCCATTTATGGCTGGCGCCGGAAGCGATATCGACGTACTGAGCCGGCAAATCGAACGGCATCGCTCCAAAACCCTGAATAATATCGACGGCAAACAGCGCATCGACTTTCCGGGCGGCCTTTCCTATTCGTTCCAGATCAGATTTGAAGCCTGACGCGTACTGAACCGCGCTGATCGCAACAAGCCGGGTGTTCGAATCGATCAAAGCTGTAAATTCCTCAAGATCGATACGGCCATTTCTTTCCGGACATAGTCGAAGCTCGACGCTTAACTCGTCGCGGGTTCGTCGCCACGGGTAAAAATTAGCGGGAAATTCGCATTCAAAGCTGACGATGTTGTCGCTCTTTCTCCACGGCAAACCACCGGCGACCGAAGCAAAGCCGTCCGAGGTGTTTCGCATAAAGGCAATCTGCTCTGAACGGACACCGAGCATTTCGGCAATTAGCTGTCGTGCGCGGTTTTTTGTTGCAATCCACTCAAGGTAATTGATCGAGCCGTTTTCGGCAACGTCATTTAACTGTGAAAGAACGGCCTCGACGGCGGTTGTGGGCATAGGCGAAACGGCGGCGCTGTTCAGGTAAGCGTATTTCCGTGTGGCGGGAAAAAGTGAGCGGATTTGTTCGTTCATAATATATCTG
>JACDAY010000029.1 GCA_013695195.1 Blastocatellia bacterium
AGGTATTTGCCAATTTTTTATGAAAATTAGATTAAATATGATATAAATCAAGTTTGCGCTAAGTAAAATCGGATATATTTTAATAGGTAATTATAAAGCAGTATGCAAGAAGATCAGCGGTTAACGCCCTTACCGAAAGCAACGAATTTGAGAGAAGTGGCCGGTGAATATCAGGCGGGATATTCGTCTTATTACGATGATGAAGGAGCTGAAGGACAGCGGTCGATAAAACAATATATCGACGTGGTTTATAAGCGGCTGCCATTGATAATCGCCTTGACGGTTTTGGTTACGGCGGCTGCGGCATTTTATATGCATCGCATGCCTTCCCAGTATGAGGCCACTACCCAAATGCTGATCGAGCCCCGAAAGCCGAAAGTAACGTCGAAGGATGCGATCAACATTATCAACAACTTTGGGAATGACTTAAATTACTACAATACACAGCTAAAGCTGCTGCAAAATGCAGATTTGATGAAGGATGTCGTGATCGCCCTGGAGCTTTACCGCGATCCGAATCTTTTCGGACAGCAGGACCGCGGAATAGGTTCCGCCATCCGTTCCATTTTTTCCAGCGAAAAAAGCGATGTTGAAAGGGAGAATTCGCTGCCTGTAATTTCGGAAGCTTCTAAGGATTCAACGCCTGAAAAATTAATTCTCTCGCCCGAAGAAGACAGGCGGGCCGATATGTATGCAGGGAGGCTGCTCGGCGGGTTAACTGTTGAACAGCGCGAAAAGACAAACCTTGTAAATGTCAGTATCCGGAGCACCAATCCCGTGCTCGCCGCAAAGGTTGCTGATAAGGTTGCGGAAACATTCAAAAAACAGGACGCCGAGCGCGAAACTCAGGGTGCGACACAGGCACAGGAGGATCTCGCAAAATCGATTGACGGGCTGACCCAGACTATCAGGGATCAGGAGGCCGAACAGATTTCATTCATGCGCGACAGCAATCTTCCTCTCCAGGAAAAGGGCCAGGACCTTGCGGCGAGCCGGCTGCAATCAATGAGCGAAACGTGGTTAAAAGCCATGGAGGGCAGGCGGCAGCTTGAAGGCCGTTATAATGCCGCCATCCAGGCAAACAGCCGCGGCGAGGGAATGAATATCCCGGATCTTTACGAGAACAAGATATTCCAGGATACGATGCGTCTCAATACCGAGCGCAAGGCTAAACTGCAGGACGCTATTCGAACTATCGAAAAAGAGGTTCAGGAAACCGAGGCCGAAAAAGCCGAATTGCTGGTTAAATACACGCCCGAGTATTCAAAAGTAAGGGAAAAGGAAGAAAAGATCGCTTCCCTTAAAGCCGCCAAAGACAAAACCGAGTCGGAAGTTTCAGGGATTATCGAACGCGACCAAACGAAAATCGAAAAGGATGCGGTGGGCGGAGCCCTTGTTTCGCTGAAATCGCAGGTCGATGCAAAAAGAAAGGAAGAAGGGCAGGCATTGTCGGCATACGAACAGGAAGCATCGATGGCTAACGTTCAAGGGCAGGCTCAGACGCGCCTTACGACATTAAAACGGAGTATCGAAACCAGCCGGAATCTCCTGGACATATATACCCAGCGTTTGAAGGAACAGGAGCTCACGATCGCAAACAGCAGCCCTGACAATATCAAGATCGCCGCCCGCGCCGTTACTCCCGGCGGGCCGATCGGCCCGCAGCGGACGCGCAATATTTTTGTCGCATTTCTGATCTCTCTTGCCGCCGGGATCGGTCTCGCGTTTCTGATGGATTATCTCGACGATTCGGTTAAAACGTCGGACGACATCGGCCGGCATCTCGGTTTGCCAACGCTCGCGCTCATACCGCATCACACGCTTAACGATAAGCGCAAGCTAAGCCTTGTGCCAAAAAACGGCAACGGCCTTGCCTCGGCGACGGCTATGATAACACTGGAAGAACGCCATTCTCCGATGGCCGAGGCTTACCGCCATCTTCGCACATCACTGTTGTTTTCGTCGGCAGGGAAACCGCCTCAGACCATTCTGGTAACCTCATCACAGCCTTCCGAAGGCAAAACGACGACCGCAATTAATACGGCGATCACTCTGGCCCAGTCCGATGTAGATGTTGTGATAGTGGATTGCGACCTGCGGCGTCCGCGTCTGCATAGTTACTTTGAAATGGACAACATGCAGGGGCTGACCAATTACCTCTCCGGCGAGCGGAATGCCGATAACCTCGTCCAAAGCTGTAAAGGGCTGCCGAGGCTTAAAGTAATTACGAGCGGCCCTATTCCGCCGAATCCGGCCGAGCTTTTAAGCTCTGACGAGATGAAAAATCTCCTGCAATTTCTACGTGCACGTTATAAACACGTGATCATCGATTCTCCGCCCGCGATATCATTTACAGATGCCGCGATACTATCTACGCAGGTCGACGGCGTGGTGCTGGTGGCAATGGCCGGCAAAAGCTCTATCCACCTGATGCGCCGATTTAAACACCGGCTCGGTAATATCGGTGCCAGGATTTACGGCGTGGTGCTCAACGGCATTAAATCGAGCTCGGTCGATTACGATTATTACGGCACCGGTTATTATGATTATTACGGAAAAGGCGAGAGCGACCACACCGTTCCGGTTTACGAAGAGGCAGCATCTATTCACAAAACAAAAGGTTAAAGCTGCAAATGAAAGTGTTAAAAGTAGAAAAGTCAGGCTGATCCAATTCAACTAACTTTTCTACTTTGCTTTCTCATTAAATCCAGGAAGCTAGCATGGCAAGTTATAACTCGCAACCAACCAGGGTTCTTATTTTTCCAGCCGTCGCATTTGCTTCAACAAAATGTCTGCGTATTTTCGCGGCGAATCAATATTCTTCAAAACGATCTTTCCGCCGTCTTCGCTCGCATTATCGATCAGCACATCCCCAAAATTAAACATTCTCTGCATGATCGTGGAGGAAACGGTTACGTCCTGTACACGCCGGAGCGGCACATTCTGCGTTGTGCGTGAGACTATCCCTTTATCGATCTCGATCGTCGTATCCGTTAGCGTATATCGGAGCAGTTTTTGTCTGAAATGATAAAAGGCAGGGATCAGCAGTAATAAAATTCCAAGCGGCACCGAAAACCACCATGCAACAGCCGGAAATAAAATGCTAAAGAATGCGACAACAAAAAAAGCTCCGACAATCGCTAGTACGTAACCGAGCTTTACAAACAAAAGCGTCGGGCTGACCGAAAATATTTGCTGTTCCCGGTCGTCAGAAAAAGGTGAATTTTTTTCGCGTCGGGCCACCCTTGTTTCTTCTTCACTTTCGAGCAAATTTCCGCATTTTTGGCAGTAAATGGCTTCGACCAAATTATTTGTGCCGCATTTGATACAAAACATAAACCAGCTGG
Organism: Blastocatellia bacterium; assembly: GCA_013695195.1. Classification (GTDB taxonomy): domain Bacteria; phylum Acidobacteriota; class Blastocatellia; order Pyrinomonadales; family Pyrinomonadaceae; genus OLB17. Next base: position 3,348 of record JACDAY010000029.1, read on the forward strand.
AGTTTCTGAATTATGAGTTTTAATGGTAAGAACTCAGAACAAGGGACATCATACAGGAAATGCTATTAAACAAAAAAGCGACCGGTTGAACCGGCCGCAAGTCTTTTCAGACTAATGGAGAAACGAACAAACGGACATGGGAACTTTAAAAAACCTATTGATTGACGAGCATCATTTTGCCGTCGGCAGTGCGGACGGCAAGCGGGCTCGGCTCGTAGGTCGTGAGCGGCCGCGAATCCTTTTGCTCCAGATTTGCTGCAAGGGTGCTGCTCGTTCTTCGCGCGCTCTGTATATAACTCGGATTTGAGATTGAATAATAACGGGAAGTGATTCGGCGGACGTACTCTTTTGTCTCGCGGTAGGGCGGCACGTTTCCGCCGTATTTCATTACGGCGCCTTCGCCAGCGTTATAACCGGCTAGCGCAAGAACGACATCTCCGTGGAACGTATCGAGCAGCCACCGCATATAGCGGACGCCTGCGTCGATATTTTGTTTCGGATCGTAGATTTTTGTAACGCCGAAACGCCGAGCCGTCGCCGGCATAAGCTGCATCAGCCCGCTTGCGCCCTTGTGCGATGTGGCACGCAGCTTAAACGAAGATTCCTGATGCATCTGCGCGTAAATCAAAAGCGGATCGATTCCGTAACGGCGGCTTGAATCCACGATATATGAATCGTAAACAGGATCGCCGGTCGTAAAACCTTTAAGGTGCGGGCTCGAGCCCATTACAAGTTTTTTCCCGCCAAATGCCGTAAGGTTTTCGCTATGAGCGAGCCCGTCGGTTACAGCTAGCACCGCACCTGTTTTTGCAGTTTTCTTTATGGTACTTGTAGTTTTCCGATTCAGTTCATCTTCAACGGCCACGACCCATTTCGAGCCGCGCTTTTTCTTTGTGGCTTTTTTGTTTACAGCTTTTATGACTGGCGGAGCCGGCTTGACGTAAACCTGAACGCCCTGCGTCCTGTCAAAATTGTCGAAAATCCTGGGAGCTTTCTGCGCAAAAGCAGAAACAGCCAGAATGCAGGGAAACAGAACTATCAGGCAGGACCTTTTCATTAGGTAAACCTTGCTAACCCGTTAAAATGCTTCGGATCGAAAAATGTAAATCGCAGAGTCTGTTCGAGGGTAAAACCAATAAGGCTAAGCATTACAGAAAAACGCAAGCCTTAAGAAAACAAACGCCCAAAGTTGGGCAATTTCCAAAAAAACGGCGAATTGCTAGCGCTGTTAATCACAGCGAAAGGTAGAATAGCACCAATCGTGCGGTTGGTAAAGTATTTTATTTTCAGCTTCAACCTTTTCAAGACTTGCGGTATTCTTTGTGGATGCTCTACCTGTCCCAAATTCTGAGCCGGCCGATATTCGACGCGCGGAATGAAAAGATCGCGTCGATAGACGATATTCTTGTGAAGTACGGCAGCGAAGAATACCCACCGGTGATCGGCCTCGTGGCCCGGCTGCGACGGCGAAATTTTTTTATTCCGCGCCGTAATATTTCCGAGCTTGGGCTGGACGGCGCCAGGATGAGCTCCGCAAAACTCGACCTGACGCCGTTTGAACGACGCGAAGGAGAGGTTTTGCTCGGCAAAGACGTCCTCGACAACCAGCTTATAGATGTTGACGGAAAACGCGTTGTGCGTGTCAACGACGTGCAGCTGCTGGATGCCGGCGATTTTTGGCGGGTTACGGGTGCCGATGTAAGCTTGCAGGGTTTTTTGAGGCGTTTAATGCCTAAGGGATTTTATGGCAGCGACCGCCCGGTGGAAGTGATCGATTGGGCAGACGTCGGTTATCTGGCTACCGACACGGCGACAGTTACCGTTCAGCTGAAGTCATCAAAAGATAAGCTTTCCCGTCTTCATCCGGTCGAGATTGCCCAACTTGCCGAGACGCTTTCGCCTATTCACCGCACCGAGGTCGTTGAAAGCCTGGATAACGAAACAGCTGCCGACACTCTCGAAGAAATGTCCACAGAAGCACAGGCGAGAATTCTCGAGGATATGGACGAAGAACGCGCCGCCGATATTCTGGAAGAAATGTCGCCCGACGACGCCGTCGATGTGCTCGGCGAGCTGTCCGAAGAAAAGGCCGAAGAGCTTTTCAATCTAATGGAAGATGACGAAAAAGCCGATGTCGCCGAGCTAATGCATTTTGAGCACGACACCGCCGGCGGCCTGATGACGACGGAATTCGTCGTTTTCCCTAAAAATTTGACGGTTGGTGAGACGATCTCCAGGCTCCGCGAAATGGCCGAAACGCCCAACATGATCTATTACCTGTATGTCGTCGAGGAAGAGAATTCATGGAAACTGGCCGGTCTGATCAGCCTCCGCAGCCTCATTCTTGCCGATCCTTCTTCCACACTCGAGAAGGTAATGAGAAGTGAATTTACATTTGCACACCCTTCCGACTCCGCCGAGTTTGTTGCACAAACTATCTCGGAATATAACCTGCTCGCATTGCCTGTGGTTGATGACGAGGGAGACATCGCCGGAATTGTAACTGTAGATGACGCGATGGAGATAATCCTGCCTAAGAATTTGCAGAGACGCTTGCCAAGACTTTTTGGATAAATCAATTACCGGAAAATGAAGGAAACCAAATGTCGCGGCAAATTTTTTCAGTTCACCTGCCGTTAACAGTGCCCCGGAATGCAAACAAAGTTATACGTGCCTTTCGATAAGATAAGACGGGGAACCTGATCGCCGTTTGCCGCGTAGAACTACTCGAAGAACTTGTACCCGGAGCCGTGCCCTGATAAATTTGGAGTTATAATGTAAA
>JACDAY010000037.1 GCA_013695195.1 Blastocatellia bacterium
CCGGCGGCAATGGCAAATCTTCTCGGCGATCTGTGGCAAAACGGTGAGCCGAATTGGCCGGCGGTTTTTGAAACTCCAAACGTCAAACTTCATCTATACGGCAAGGCCGAAGCAAAACGGGGAAGAAAAATGGGGCATTTGACTGCGATGGCAGATTCGGCGGAGTTGTCCATGTCCGCAGTCAAAAAATCCCGCCGGTCTCTCCGCTAAAAGTTTTAGTTTTATTTTTACGGTTTCCTGTTATACTTTTTCTGGTTTTAAAAACCGAACCTCCAATCCTTCACCAAAAAAATCCCAATGAAAATAAAAAAGTTTATTTATAAATCACTCTTAACCCTGATACTGACGCAAGCCGCCGGGGCTCAATTCCTGGACTCTACAGCGAGTCCCGCAAGTGCAAAACTAAACCGCGAACGCGGCCTCAATATGCTCAGCGAGATAAAGGAAATAATCAAAGATCGATATTACGACAAGAATTTCCGCGGCATCGATTTAGACGCGAGATTCAAAATCGCCTCAGAACGAATAAAAAAAATGGACACAAATGCGCAGATATTTCGCGTTATTGCGCAGGTCGTCCTTGAATTCAATGATTCTCACACCAGATTTATTCCTCCGGGACGTGCAAATAGGGTCGAGTATGGGTTTTCGATGCAGATTATAGGTAATAACTGCTTCGTCGTGGATGTAAAAAAGGGCAGCGACGCCGAGGCCAAAGGGTTAAAGGTTGGCGATGTCGTTGCCGGTATCGGCAATTTTGCTCCGACCAGAGAAAATCTCTGGAAGATGAATTATCTTCTCTATGCGCTTGACCCGCAGCAGAATATCAAAATCTTTGTACAGAATCCTGACAAAACCGAGCGGGAAATAGATATCAAAGCGCGTTTCAAATCGATCGAAGAAAGGGAAAAGGAAGCTAATAAACGCAAGAATGAAAAGAGAGAAAATCCTTACTCTTGTAAACAGATCGACACCGAAACTATCGCATGCAAACTGAAAACATTTTCGATAGATAAAAAATATGTCGATAAAATGATGAAGGAAGTTGGCGTGCATAAGAAATTTATTCTGGACTTGCGCGGCAACGGCGGCGGTTATGTGAAAATCGAAGAATATCTAACGGGCTATTTCTTTGACAGGAACGTAAAGATTGCAGACTTTGTCATGCGGCAAAAGATCAAGGAGCGCACTGCTAAACCATTAAAGGACAAGACTTATAAAGGAGAGTTGGTGGTTCTGATCGACAGCAATTCCGCCTCGGCGTCAGAAGTATTTGCCAGAGTCGTCCAGCTTGAAAAGCGCGGAAAGGTGGTCGGCGATGTCAGCGCGGGCGCGGTCATGACCAGCATCTCGCTCGGCATGGCGAATGTTCGCGGGCCGGAATCTCTTTTAACTTTTTCCGTTTACGGGATTAGCGTAACCATTGCAGATCTGATAATGGCTGACGGCAAAAGATTGGAAAATGCCGGCGTCATTCCCGATTATCTCGTAGGTCCGACGGGCACTGCGCTTTTCGCTAAAACCGACCCGGTACTGTCGTACGCAGCCTCATTGTTCGGCGCAAAAATCTCAGCGGAAGAAGCTGGCCAATTCTATTTCATCACAAGCAAACCCGAAGGCGATGATGACGATGACGAAGATGTTACGGTGGCGGAAGATAATTGAAAGCTAGGCTCTATGACTGAGGTATGGTAACTGAATTTTTTAAGCTTTCTGTTAACTTTTTTCGTTCTACTAGAATTTCTTTGCAAGCCAGACACCGGCCACAATTCCAATAAATCCGATCAAAACGCTCATGAAAAGATAAATAAAGGCTGTTGCCAGAGAACGATCGCGGACCAGGCTGTAAATTTCCATTTCAAATGTAGAGAAGGTTGTAAAAGCCCCAAGAAAACCCACGATAACCGCGATTCTGAGATTTTCGCTTACCTGAAATTTATCCGACAGTAAAATCAGTAAAAAACCGATCAGAAACGAGCCGGTAATATTGATAAAAAACGTCGGAAACGGGAATTTTTCGAATAGATTTGCAAGCGGCGAGATGTTTATCAGATACCGTGCGACTGCTCCGAAAGCTCCTCCTACGGCGACCGAAATAATTTTTATTAGAATTTCCACGAAGGTCCTATGTAAAATCTTATAAACGGGCAACGTGCATCTCGGTCACAGGTCAGTGGGATATTTATTATTATACACTTCACTGTCGATTTAGTTCATTTGCGCCGATTCACTCAGCAGGCTAAACTCAAATTCATGGCTGAAAGTTTAGCTTTTTCAAAGACATCAGGCCGCGAAACCCTATACAAGGAAATAATTCCGCAAATTAAATCACTGGTCGAGGGTGAAAGCGATTTGATCGCAAACCTGGCTAATATTACTGCCGTTTTAAAAGAAGCGTTTGGTTTCCTTTGGGTAGGATTTTATCTGGAAAAGGGTGGCCAGCTTGTTTTGGGGCCTTTTCAAGGGCCGCTTGCCTGTACGCGAATCAATTTTGACCAGGGAGTTTGCGGTCATGCTTACACGACGCAGGAAATAGTCATTGTCCCGAATGTCGATGAATTTCCCGGCCACATTGTTTGCAGCTCGGCGTCCAGATCCGAAATTGTCTTGCCGATCTTCGACAAAAGTGGAGAGATCTTTGGCGTGTTGGACGTGGATAGCGATCGGTTGAGCGATTTCTCGGAAACGGATGCACAGGGTTTGAGCAGGATTACGGATATTATTACAAAAATATTATAAATTTCGGCTCAGAATGTAGTTACACTTATTTATGACACCTGTCGAATATCCTTTTTGGGTCTGGATCTTCTTTTTTTCAGTTGTTTTGGTCGCCCTTTTTGTTGACATTGGTATAGTTAATCGAACGGCGCATGTACCGAGCAGAAAAGAAACTATTATATGGAGCATTATATGGGTTTCGCTTGCACTTTCCTTTAACGCATTCATTCTATGGCAGTTCGGATTGGCCACGGCGAAGCTTTTTCTTACCGGCTATCTGATCGAGCTTTCGCTATCCGTAGACAATCTATTCGTATTTCTGCTTATTTTTTCCTTCTTTAAAGTTCCGAAGAAGTATCAGCACCGCGTTTTATTTTGGGGAATAATGGGCGCTCTGGTAATGCGAATGATCATGATCTTCGCAGGTGCGGAACTGGTCGAGCGCTTTCATTGGATAATCTATGTTTTTGGGGTATTCCTTGTCTACACAGGCTTGAAAATGTTCGGGAATTCGGAGAACAATTTCGAGCCGCACGAAAGCGCGATAGTAAAACTTACCACGAAGTACGTAAGGATCTCGAAACACTATGACGGCGACAAGTTTTTTGTGATCAAAGACGGCGTAAGGACGGGAACGCTGCTCCTTCTCGTTTTGATCGTCGTGGAATTTACTGACCTCGTTTTTGCAGTTGATTCTATTCCCGCAATTTTTGGAATTAC
>JACDAY010000042.1 GCA_013695195.1 Blastocatellia bacterium
CGCCGCGATTGCTCCACTTTTCGCTCTCGGTCGCCTGCTTTTGTTTAATATCCGATTTGGTCATCAGATAAACGGAGCGGGCGGGAAGCGTCTTTTTGTCTTCGGAAAATAACCCCGTTACAACTAATTTGTCGCCGCCGCCGATATCGGAGAACGCGGAAGCTACTGCCGTTTTCAAACTCGGATTCTCCGGCGAAACGCGTTTGAATTCCGTATTCGCGGCAAGCATAACATCGATCGCGCCGTCCTTTGTCTGCAGCACAATTTTATTTTCATTGATCGAAACCACATCGCCCGTCGCAAGGGAAAGTTTTGCTGCGCCGCCCGGAGTTTGTGCAAATGCCACGGACACAATGCCGTTCAGTGCAAGTAACGACAAAAGCAAAAAGATTTTTTTACGCATGATTCTAACACCTTAAAAACCTAAAGATTCCTTCTCAGTATTACGCAGTCAAAAGGCGGAAAGTTGCCTTTAATCAATATAAGACGCGGATTACATTACTTTGGGTTCAATTTTTAATGTAAAGATTTGTAAACAAAGCGGATGACGGATTTAGCGGGTTTTCCAACCTATTGGCGTGCGTGCCGTAAGCACCAGGCCGATTCCGGCTGAAAAAAGTGCGAGAAGTGCGAGCGTCCAAACGTAGGGGATGGATAATAGCAACGTCCAAACCACGACTCCCAGTAATATTGCCAGAGTTTCGGATTGGTTGTTATTGGACAATAAATATTTTTGCAGCAATTTGCCTATGCTTACATGCAGCGCAACCCGGCCGAAAACGTAGGCGAGCATAAGCAGAACGAATGCCATGAGGCCGAAAATAGCACTCAAATAATTCGGCAATACGGTAAAGCTTCCGATCAGAACTATAGTTGTAGCCAAAAACGCAAAAAAACCGATAGCTATCACCTTTAACGTCGACAATTGAAACCGCGCTATCGCACGGCTTACGGCACCGGGAGCGATCGTTGCGAATGCCAGTGAGACGATAAACCAAAATAGTATAGACAAAACCCGTTGTGCAACGAAAGCCAAAGAAAATGCCGGCGAAAAGATCTGTGACGGGTTTTGCGTGAGGTCTCGAAGCTCTTCCTCGTACCCGGCGTACATAACGGTTTCCTTGCCTTCGATTCTGAGCGGGTTTGCACTTTCAGGCCGGTACTTCCCTCCCAAAATTATTACATCGCCGCCGATAAACGCGTTTTCTTTTTGAATGACTGAGCCGCCGATCGCCGCAACATCGCCTTCGACTCTTCCCTCGATAATAATGTCCGCTCCGAAAGTTAAAACGCCTTTAGCATCCTTTAGCACTATCACTGTTTTGCCGTACGAAAGAATCTCCATGTCGGGTGCCGATTCCACAACTATCGTATTTTCAGCAGTATTCGTCGAAATCTGGGCGTGGATGGATAAAGCGAAGAAAAAAAGAAAAACAACGGCCGCGGCACAAACATCCCGCCACCCCAGAGAAATGCGGCTTTCAAAATTAATTCCTGGAGCAAATATGCTAATCACTTTTTCGAGTCTAATTTTCTCGTGCACGGCTGCCGCGAAATATGAAATGTGAAAAAAACATCAGCACGATCCCGAAAAAAACAACAGCCAGCGACAGCATAACTACCGGGCTAAACGCAATTTGGGAAAATAATGAACGGACGACGACGGTGGTGCTGAGTGAGATATTAAAAATAGAATGCAGTATGAATGAGCCGACTGCGATCAGCTTTTCAAAAACACTTCCGAAGGTCGAAAATACCATTGGAACATCGGCACCTAGCGCGAACAAGGCGAATAACAACAATGCCGCACAGATAAACACAGCGGTAAATCGTTCTCCGGGACGCCGCAAGCCGCTGACACGGCTTTCCGCATTGGCAACAATCGTCTTCGTAAAGTTTTTTGGCAGCTCGAATTCCTTTTCGCTTTCCAACGAAGCACTCAAAGCGAAAAGAAAGTTTTTTTGCTGATTAAGCCGGTCAGTGCAATCGCTGCAGCCGGTCAAATGTTTTTCAACTTGTCTTTCTTCTGAAGGTGAGAGTTCGCCGTCAATGTAAGCAGAAATTTCAGTCGTCGGGCAGGAGTTGGCATTTTCGGTTGCTGGCATTGACATTGTTTGTCGTGTGTTTAAAGTTCAATTAAATTCCGGGAAATCCTCTTTCAATAAAGATCTCCCGCATCATTTCCCTGGCACGGAACAATCGATTTTTAACGGTTCCGAGCGGCAATCCGGTGATGTCCGCTATTTCGTCGTAGCTCAAATCCTGTGAATGCCGGAGCAATATCAGCTCTTTATAGACGCTCGGCAGTCGTTTTACGACCTCGCCGATCTCGGTCCGCCACTCACTTCTTTCACGATCCTGCTCCGGTGACGGATTCGGACTTTCGATCTGTAGTTGATACGTGCCATCCGCGTTTTCGGTTTCGAGACTTTGCGCATTTATCGAATTTCGCCGCATATGATCAATAGCAGCGTTGCGGGCGATGCGATACAGCCACGTCGAAAATTTATATTCTGAGCTGTATCTTTCCAGCGAGTTGTAAACTTTTATAAACACTTCCTGCGTAACGTCCAGCGAAGAGTCATAATCACCGAGCATCCGGAAGACATAGCCCGTTATCGGCCGCTGATACCGGCGCACCAGCTCTTCGAAGCCGTCTTCCCTCCCGCGAATTGCGTCGATTATTAATTCGCCGTCAGAACGTTCCCTTATATTTTGGAGTGCGATCGCCTGTGCAGTCATGGTGCCTGGATTATACGTCATGCTTATTCAGTTTGTTTCAACTTACACTTATAAGTTTGCACATCGCCTGCGTAGCGACAATTGAATTTAGACGTGAGTTTCAACCCACGGCTATTGGCACAAAATAATGCGTCGCATTAGCGACGCAGGAAAATACATCATTCGTCGCCACGCGACGACGCACATTTCGCTTGTTCACCGTGTGGGTTGAAACCCACGGCTAAATTCGAGCCACCGCTAACGCGGTGAAAATTATCGCCACCCATAAGCCGCCAGTCCCGCCGGAGCCGCTACGTCATCAAAATTCAGGCTGCCCGCGGGGATATTCAAACCTACGTCGTCCGGGCGGAGGATCTGCAAGGCACGTCCAAGGGCTTCAGCCGATATTTCCTTGATCCGCGCCGGAACCAGGTCCTTTCCGATCACCAAAAGCTTGCTGAGGAAATTCGTGCTCTGCGCGTCGGCAAAACGGTCATTATAGAACATAAGCAGACGGTAAATTTCGTCGTCTCTTTCGCTGATATCGCATGTAACTGTCCGAATGACTGCGGGCTCTCCGCCCCGTAGTAAAAAGGCTGTAAAACCGTCATTTTGCGAGCTTATCAGCAGTGAATCGCTTTTGTCCGAATCTCCGAGCAGCCATTTTGTCTCGCTCACGGCCCGAGGCAGGATAAGCCCGGTTTTCCAGCCGAAACTTTCAAAGATCGTCTCGTACTCATCGATTACCGAAAGCTTCACAGCTGTGGCAAGATACCGTTTCTTTCCCTCTCTATCCGGTGAGATGCTATGACGCGTGATCCTCAATTCGGCTGCCGGGGCGCCGAAGCTCTGTTCCGCCTTCCAATCCAGAACTTCTTCCGATTCATCTTTTGCGGAACCGGCGTTTTCAAGTGTCAAAATCGCGGACCGCGCCGTGTTGCTAGGCAGCGACACGGACCAGTTTTTTTGTTTTTGCAATCCCGATGTAACGACCGCTTCTTCGAGCATCACGGCGAGTTCCGCCGGATTTGCAATGTTCTTTTCCAAAAAGCTCGGCGTAAGCAAATTTGTCGGCAATTCAATCGTCGCCGCCTGTTTGATGCCGAACACTCCGCGGCTTTCTTTTTGAAGTGCAACAGCTGTAACGCTTTCTTTTTCAAGCCCGATCGCCGCCTTCGGATAATTTGGTTGGGTTAATACTGATAACATTTTTATAATCATGTAACGCTGACGTGTCGGTGGCGTTTACATTTAATATTCTTCGTAAGCTTTCCCCTCGGCGTCTTTGTCGGGCGACGTGCTCTTTACGTCCTGAAGTCCCTTTTCGGCGTCGGGTGATGCCGGATCTTCTCCCATAATCTCGTTCCACTCGTGTTTTTCGGTAATAGGATCGATAGGCTTTTCGCGCAGGTATTTAGCTTCGACCAAGTCGTCGACCGACTGCGGAGTTTTTCCTTTATCAGTAGAAAATTGGTCGATCGCGCGACGCATTTGCCACAGATTTTCCTTTAAAACCGTCTCGCGGGCATGCTGGACGCTTCGTTGATACGTAGGAAGCGCGACTGAAATAAGGATGATCAGAATGAACATCGCTATCATCAATTCAAGCAGCGAAAATCCACACTCGATTTGGGATTTGGGATTTGGGATTTGGGATTGCTCCGGGCCAAATGATTCAACTGCCAACTGCCCACTGCCAACTGCCAACTGTTTATTACCAGTCACTATACTTCTCCCCGTTCAAAGCCTCTTCCTGTGACGCGGAACGCACGTCGAAAACATTGATATCGTCCCAGCTTTCATCATCCTTTGCCTGATACGACGAGCGGAACTTCCAATCCGATTCACCCGTCATCGGGTCGACCGGCATTTCGCGCAGGTACATTTTCAAAACGTCCTCATCAACTTCGCCCAGCTCCGTCGCCTGTTTGGTTCCGTCGTTGAGCCCGCTCCCGGCGGTTATGCCCAAACCTCTCTGCTTGACCTTCACGCCATCGACCAGCACTTCCAGGCTCGGCGGATATCTGTCGAGATTCTCGGTGTCGAATATCGTGCAGTCGTCGATCACAACGCGGCTTCTGGGATCGGCGGGAATATTCGGCTGTCCGCGGCCACCCCTTCCCCCGGCCTGGTTGCTGGTTGTAATAGAACCTGCCGGACAGGCCCCCAGCGTATCGCGCTTAAACTCATCGATTGCGCTCCGCATCTGCCGCAATGTCTCGCGCAGCCGCAGCTCCTTTTGACGCTTGACTGCATTTTGCGTGAGCGGAATCGTGCCCATCACGAGAATGGCAAGCACGGTCAAAGTGATGACAAGCTCAAAAAGCGTAAAGCCCTTGTCGATTTGCGATTGAATAAAGCCGTCATTTCGCCAATCTGGTATCGAAATAAGAAGCCCTTTGGCCTTTGGACTTTGAACTTTGAACTTAGAACTTTGAACTTTGCTCTCCATCTTAAAAATTGACTGCAAAATTCTTCCCGTCAGCCGCGAGCATATTCAGCATGTCCTTTTCCAGGCTGATTTTGATTTTACCGTCGGCCAGAGCTTCGACATCGATATAGGCCAGAATTCCAGACGATGTCGAGACCGCGCCTTCCGGCAGCGATAGCGAAACGTACATTTTTCCGTTCTGGTTCAGGAAGGGAGCGGCGTTTTTATTTGCAAAGCCCGTTCCGAAAATGTCTCCAAAACTGATCGAGCGTACGGCCAGCCTTTTATTGTCGAACCTCAGTCCCAAAACGGCAGAGCGAAATGCCGCCGAGCTCTTCACCATTACCGCGATCCTGGTTTTCTCACCCGCTTTCAACTCCGGTAAATCTGACGGCAGCAGCAGTTCCGCGGTCGGTGCGGACGCCGGAGGTGTATGGACATTTACAACGTCCGCACCTTTTGCGGGAGATTCGGTCGATTCAACAGGACTGACAATGTCAGACGTTTGTTTTATTTCCAGAGTCCTAACGCTGGTGTCGATCGGCCGCAGATTTAAAGAGTTCGCGGCCCTTTCAGGATTTTTATTTTCCGGAGCCGGAGTTGTCGCGGCACTCGATGCTCCTCCGCTGCGAATATACGCCGGCAGTTCCGCCGGACGATCCGGCAGCTGGACCTCGGCAGCCTTTGGAAGACGCCGTGCCATGGCCAGCAGTTCTTCGCGCTCTTCTTGAATTATCATCGCCTCGAGCGAGCCGCTGGTCGGCGTTGCAAGACTTCCCGTCGGCCTTTCGATCAGATCCTCCGGCAGAATGTCCGGTGCGCGGATAACTCTCGGGGTAACCGCAATTACTATATCGACCTGGCGGTTGTCTTTTGTAGGAGTAGCAAAGAGCCGTCCGATAATCGGAAGCCAGCCCAAAATAGGCAATCCCTGTCTTCCGTTAGTTTCGACGTCCTGTGCCACACTCGCTAAAAGAAGTGTCTTATTATTTTGGACGCGGGCCGTCCCTTTGATAGTCCGTTCGGAGAAAATCGGGTTCTCGACTGTTCCACCCGCAACGACATCTTTTGATTCGATCTCCATTGCCACTTGAACGTCGTGATTTGGAAATACAATAGGCTTAAATTTTAACGTCAAGCCGACTTGCTCGTAGTTAACAACATTAGAAACTACTCCATTTCCCCCATTATTGGTACCATTGTTGCCCGTCACAAATTGAGCCGTTGTTACGGGAACACGCTGGCCTATACGTGCAGAGGAATCTTCATTATTAAAAGCATGTATCTGTGTGGAAGCGAGCAGTTTTGTATTATTTTTGCTTTGGAAGGCGCTGATTACCGATGACGGTATCAACACTCCGGTTGCGATGTTTGTAGCAAGTTTTGAAAAATCACCCCCAAACGGAATAGCCCCGGGATTCGCGCCGCCCAGATTACCGAGCTGACCCGCACTGCCGATTTGATTTCCTAATTTCAGCAAGTCGGTTTTCGAAACTTCATAAATAGCAACATCCATTACAACTTCGGCACGGTCTTTATCCAGCGAAGAGATCAACCGGCCGATCAGTTGAATATTTTCCTGCGTATCGCGAATTGTAATGCTGTTTGTTGAGGCGTCTTCGAGCACTATCGTCTGGCTTCTGCCGGGCTGGGCCGGAATTGCCTGGGTGATAATAGCTTTTACATCCTTAGGGCTGGCGTTGGCGAGATAAAATGTACGCAGAACAAGCTGTTGAAAATTCGTACGGCGGTTTCCGGTCGCCACTAAAATCGTCCGGGGGCCGACCTTTTGAAAGAAAAGATTTTCCTGGAGAAATACATAATCAAGAGCCTTGGCGGATGTAACGTTTTTGAGATCGATCCGTACCGACCGGTTTTCCAACCTCGAGTCGACGTCGAAAAGCACATTCAAATCCAGATCCTGGGCCAATTCTTTTACGATAAACTGCAGATTGACGCCTCCGGGAAACGGCACTTGCCGGAGCTTTTCAAATTGTTGCGGAAGCTGTACGTCCTGCGGCGGCTTTTGAGCACTGTAACCGGTCGGAACGAGTTTTAGAGTTCCGTTTTGGACAGTCTTTGCGTCCGGGTTTCCGCCATTCTGCACTTCCTGCTGAAGACGGATCATCCTGGCCATCTCCGATTTTGCAAGCTCGTTGACCGGATCGTAAGCATAAGCTTTCCTAAAAGCAATATACGCGCCTTCGTAATCCTTTTCCTGAGCGGCGACGTTGCCTTTTATCATATACATCTGCGAAGCATTGAACAGCGAGCGGACCAGATGAAGCTTGTACTCCGGATTCTTCGGGTTGTCCGCCACGGCCAGCGCAAAAGCTTCCGCTGCCTTGTCCCACTGCTCGGCTATTTCGTGCTTCATTCCCTCTTTAAATTGCTTTTTCCCATCGCCCATCGCCAAAACGGCGGCAGGTGAAAGCATCGAAAACACTAATAAGAGGCTAAGCGAAAATCGGACGTATATTGATCTTTTCATAATATTTCGTGAGTCAAAGTTGTTTTTTTGGTGTCAAAAGCTTGTATCCGACGTTTTACACGAGACCGGAGATGTAAAGTTTCAAAAACATTCCCCGCGGCACGACGTACAGACGCTATTGTAATTTTCATCTTAAATACACCAAATTGCAAGTTTTATTGCTTTATTTTTCTAGTTTTTTTTATTTACGGGTTTTGTGAATGATCTTTGCGGCGTCGCAAGATTAAAAATGCGGGCTTATAGGAGTGTGCCTCTTTATTTGCCCTGCAAAAAGGAGCCGGTTAATCATTGTTTTGGCGATCCGCTCTGCCAAGTAGCCGCTTGACTTAATTTCTTCACGTGGCCATTCCGCCTGTCAAAATCATTCGTTTCTTTAAAGCCTTTCGCGTTGTGCGGATAAGTGTGTTGTGGGAGGTGATAGGTCTGTAACATTGGTTTTCGGCGAATTTTTATATAACGCGCCGCGATATATGCCAATGAAAAAATCGGAACCGCCGTCGGAGGAGCAGCTTGCGGATTGTCGTGAGCTTTATATTAAATACGGAGGCCGCAGCCATCGGAAGATCGAGGATGAAATGAGGGCAAAAGGCTGGACAAAGTTCTATATGCGGCTGTTGTGCAGCCACTCGTCCAAAAAGTGTAAGAAGATCGGCTGGATCGATCTTTACGGTTGGGCCGAACTTCTGACAAAAGAACAAAAAAAGCTTTTGCCCAGATTTAATTTAAAGCTGGAAGGTTTCCCGAAATGGCTTGAACAGACTACGCCGAATTGGACATGGAACTGGAAGTACCAAGCGTTTTTGTATGAAAGGCTGAGCCGGGTCGCGCTCGGAAGCTGCCGAAGGCTGATGATCTTTCTGCCGCCGAGGCACGGAAAGAGCGAACTTGTAACCGTCCGCTTTGTCGCGTGGATGCTGGAGATCGATCCGAAGCTGAACGTCATTTTGGGCAGCTACAATCAGAAGTTGGCGAACCGCTTTTCGCGAAAGATAAAGCGCGTTTTATCCGACAACGCAGCCGGCAGAAGCAAGCCTATCTCGAGCACCCTAAATGCCGTTGCTGAATGGGAAACGACGCAGGGCGGCGGTGTGCGGGCGGTTGGTGTCGGCGGCGGCGTAACCGGATTCGGAGCGGGATTGATAGTGATCGACGATCCGGTAAAAAGCCGCGCCGAGGCTGAAAGCGAAATCTATCGCGATAAGGTCTCGGAATGGTTCAACGATGATATTTACACGCGTTTAGAACCGGACGCCGCCATCATCCTGATCCAGACACGGTGGCATGACGACGACCTTGCGGGAAGGCTTTTGAATGAAATGGCAGACGGCGGCGAGTATTGGGAAGTGGTGAGCCTGCCCGCGCTGGCCGAGGCGGCAATTCCATATTCCAGATTCCAAATTCCAAATTCAGCAGAGTCTTCAAATCTGGAATCTGGAATCTGGAATATGAAATCATCCGATCCGCTCGGCCGTCGCGAAGGCCATGCGCTTTGCCCTCAGCGGTTTAACGAAGCGGCGCTGCTTCGCATCAAGAGAAAGCTCGGGTCGTATTCGTTTTCGGCCCTTTATCAACAGCGGCCGGTGCCGATTGAAGGCGGTTTATTTAAACGAACATGGTTTAAAAACTTTGTCGATAAATGCCCCGACGGGCTGCGGCTGGCACGTGCATACGATCTGGCCGTTTCGACAAAAACCTCTGCGGATTATACCGCGTCGTTCCTGTGCGGGTTCGATAAAGTCGGCAATCTCTACATCGCCGACGGTTTTCGCAAACGCCTCGAATACCCCGAACAGCGGCGTTATGTGCTGGAACGCATAGCGGCCGAGCGCGGGGCGCAGCACGGCATCGAAAGCGCTTTGCACGGAAAGGCTTTTGTGCAGGATTTGCGGCGCGAAATTACCGTCCGCGGCGTTTCATTGAAGGATGTTCGGGTGGACGCCGATAAGTTTACACGCGCCCTGGCCTGGGCGAATCTGGCGGAAGAAGGCAAGGTATATATCGTTCGCGGCGGCTGGAACCAGGATTTTCTGGACGAGGTCTGCCGCTTTACAGGCAAAGGCGACAAGCACGACGACCAGGTCGATGCGGTTAGTTTGGCCGTGCAGATGCTGTCGAAGAGCTGGAGCGGCTTTTATACTTTTTGATGAGTGAAGAGCGGGTGCAGAGCAACCCTTTCTGACTGCAAATTGTTAAAAGGCCTTTGAAAATAACCTGAATATATCTTCAAGCTAGATTCACCGATTCAACACAAATAACATTGCAGGTCAGGAGGGTTGCTTGCACCCGCTCTTACGTTTTCAACTTATTCATCCTCATCATGCGCCCGTACTCTTCCCGCAGCAACAGCTTCGTCTACAACCTTTTTCAGCATATTCCCCGGCAGTGGATCGTAGTGTGAGAACTGCATGTGATAGCTGCCTCTCGCCTGGGTTACGGAGTTTAGCTTCGACTGATAATCGAGCATCTCGGACAGCGGCACTTTGGCTTTGATGACCTGCTGTTTGCCGCGGACTTCCATGCCGCCAACGCGGCCCCGGCGGGAGTTCAGGTCGCCCATGATGTCGCCGGAAACTTCCTGGGGCGTGAAAACCTCAACATCCATAATCGGTTCGAGTAAGGTCGGATGAGCTTTTTCCATTGCGGCGCGGTAGGCTTTTCGGCCGGCGGCGCGGAAACTGTGCTCATCGGAATCGACCGCGTGAAAGCTGCCGTCGATGAGCGTAACTTTAAAATCGACGAGCGGATAGCCCGCAACGGCTCCGGCCTGGGCGGCTTCGATGATGCCTTTTTCAATGGCGGGGCGGAAATTTTGCGGAACCGAGCCGCCGAAAATTTTGTCAACCCAGACAAAGCCTTCGCCGCGCTGGAGCGGCTCAAAAATACATTTGCAGTCGCCGAACTGCCCGCGTCCGCCGGACTGTTTTTTGTGGCGGCCTTGCACTTCGACCTGCTGCGTGATCGTTTCTTTATACGGAACTTTCGGCGGATGCAAAGCGACCTCGACGTGATAGCGGTTCATCAATTTTGCGACGACCGTTTCGATATGAAGCTGGCCGGAGCCGGAAAGAATAAACTCTTTTGTCTGCGGGTCGCGGTCGAAATGGAGCGACGGGTCTTCCTCGAGAATCTTGTGCAGGGCTCCGGAAATTTTGTCCTCATCGGCACGCGATTTCGGCTCGATGGCGAATGCGATCGCGGCTTCCGGGTATTCGACGGGCGGATAAACTATGGGTTTTGCCTTGTCGCTGAGAGTGTCGCCGGTTTGTGTTTCTTTCAATTTGACTACGGCAATAATATCTCCGGTCTGCGCTTCATTCACTTTGTCGAGCGTTTTGCCCTGGATGACATGCAGCGCGCCGAGGCGTTCAGGCGTGTCGCGGGACGTGTTTTGAACCGTTGCGTCGGAAGCAATTTTGCCCGAAACAACCTTCATCACGTTTATGCGGCCCGCAAATGGATCAGCGATGGTGCGAAAAACATACGCGGAAAACGGCTCGTTGATGCTGTATTTGCGCATAACGCGCTCGCCCGACATTTCCGAGTCCGTGAAGCCGTATTCCGATTCGTGCGATGCCGGATTCGGCGCAAATTCGACGATGTGATCGAGCAGGATCGAAAGGCCGGCCATCGTATTCGCCGAAACGGCGTAAACAGGGCAGAGCTTGCTGTTTGCAATTGCGCGGGCGAGGTTGGGGATAATATCTTCCTCGTCGAGCGTGCCGTTTTCAAAATATTTTTCCATCAGCGCGTCGTCCGATTCGGCGACGAGCTCGATCAGGCGCTCGCGCGTGGTATCGAGCAGCTCTTTGCCTTCCGACGGAATCGCGATCCCTTTGGCATTGCCTGCCGCGTCGAATTCGTAAGCCTTTTGATGAACGACATCGACGACGCCTCGAAAATTCGTCTCCTGGCCGATCGGCAGCGTAAAAGGCACTATCGAGCGGGCGAACGAATTCTGGGCCGTATCGAGCGCGTGGCCGAAATCAGCGTGCTCTTTTTCAAGCTTGTTTATCACCATGACACGCGGCAGGAGAAATTCGTTGGCATACTGCCAGGTTTTTTCGGTCTGGACTTCGATGCCGTGAACGCCGTCGACTACGACGATTGCGCAGTCCGCCACGCGAAGGGCCGGCCGTGCGTGCGAAACGAAAGCGGCATAGCCGGGCGTGTCGATTAAATTGATCTTTGTGTCCTTGTATTCGAGGTGGGCGAAATTGTTGTTTAGCGAGACTTTTCGCTCGATGGAATCTTCGTCGTGATCGGTAACGGTCGTGCCTTCGTCGACCTTTCCCCAGCGATTTGTGGCTCCGGCAAGTTGAAGCAAAGAGGCGACAAGCTGGGTTTTACCCGCGTCGCCGTGTCCAATGACCGCCAGATTTCTGATGTTTTCTGTCGTGAATGCTTTCATTTCGGCAAGATCTCCTTTTCGAGTGAAGTTCAAAGTTCGGAGTTCAAGGTTCAAGGTCGGCGTCGCACAGGTCTGCTTTGAACCTGGAACTTTGAACTCGGAACTCGAAGCGTTGGTAATAATGTAATTTATACGACATGTAACATAATGGCAAGACTGTGGACGGTAGATTTAC